>JAHDGP010000084.1 GCA_020627525.1 Bacteroidota bacterium | reverse complement strand
AAAGTCGGAACGCTTAGAGCGATGGCAAATGGAGCAAAAAAAGAACTTGAAAAAGAGACAGATTTGCAAAATGCTATCTTTCTTCCAATGTTGGATGCAAGACGTAAGGAAATTTTTACTGCTTGCTATGATTCTAACTTAAATGAGCTTGAACAACCTCATCCAGAAATTATTGATGGCGAGGAGTTGGCGTTTGCACGATTTAAAGGAAAAACTATTTTTTACTTTGGAGATGGAGCAGATAAATGTGAAGAGTATATGGCTCATCACGAAAAAACAAAATTGAAAATAGAGAGTTCAGCAAGAAACTTTGAAGGTTTAGCTGAAAGTCTATATAAAAAAAATGAAACTGAGAACCTTGCGTTAGTAAATGCAAGTTATTTTAAAAATTTTTATACAAAATGATGATTATTTATAATCAATCGTTTATATTTATTAATTATTGATACTGGGCGAATTCAATCATATTTTTTAACTAAATTTTTTTTCAAATGGGAACAGCAGAAAAATAATTTTGCTTTGAAAAACACCGACTCAACCATAATTATTGATTATGGATCATTAAGAAAAGCAGTGTTGGTTTTAAGAGCAGTTAATCACGAGCTAAGACAATCTATTATCGAGTTATTGCAGGAAACCGATAAATTAACAGTTACGGAAATTTATGTCAAATTGCGACTTGAACAGTCAGTAGCCTCTCAGCATTTAGCAATATTGAGAAGAGCTGGAGTAGTTAAAACTTCTCGTGACGGCAAGTTTATTTACTATTCTTTAAGTCCAGAAAGATTGGGTGAAATTGGAGGATTAGTAGAGCAATTAGCACAGAATTATTAAGATATAGACAGACATTGTCTGAAATTAATAAGAATCAAAGACCTCAACGCAAAGCGTTGAGGTCTTTTTTATTTTATTTCCACGTTTGAACCACTCTGTTGTATTAAGTAATCGTGCAAATCAGAAGAAATATTTTTTTTGATTTCGATAGTTCGGCGATTCAATAGCAATTTTTGAATACTTGATTACATTTTGTAAAAGTACTTAAATCAAAAAAATGAATTTTGAAATTTTATTGATTTTTTGAATAGTTGATTTCTTATATTTATTAGAGTACTTAAAATGTTTTCTATCGTTCTCTATACACACGTACTTCTCTGTATTACAATGTTTTCCTTATTGTTAAAATTTAGTATCCTAAAGCTAATTTGTTTTTTTTTCTAAGAAAAAATATGTCGAAACACATACATTCTATTCAAATCTGGCAGATTTACATATCTGCCTCAAAACCAATGGTATAATATCACATACCAAAATATATGTTATGTATAATTCTGAAATTCTATGACTAATAAATGAAATTCGCATCAAAAATTTAAATTTTGACAATTTCTATTTTGAAAAATTCTTAAAAAAACGGCACTTTTTTATGAATTACTTAAGAATAAGTATAAAAAAATTAATGATTAGTAAATTTAATATGTTTTAAGTGACTAATGAAAACTTAGCCTTCAAAAGAAGGTAGGAATACCTCAAAGCTAACAGTCAAACCTATTCAAACAGAAACACAAATTGAAAATTAAATTGTTTGCTTAATGATGGAAAATATCGATCAACAAGAACTGGATAACGCTTTAGAGACGTTAAGAGCTATGGCTCATCCTCTTAGACTTAAAATCTTATCTTTTATAGATGAGCATAAGTCTACGCACGTAAATAAGATTTACAATACACTTAAATTAGAGCAATCTATTACTTCTCAGCATTTGAGAATTATGAGAGAGGTCAATTTAGTACACACAGAGAGAGAAGGGAAATATGTTTACTACAGAGTAAATTATGATAAAATTGGTGCAGTTAACAAGATTGTCAATGATTTTTTCGCGCTCAGTAGTGCACATCCTGCTTAATGATTTAAAGTTTATTTATATTCTATAAAATATACAGTCTGAGATTGTTTATTTTTGTTTATGATTAAAACTTTTATCAGCAAGTTTCTTTTTTGTATTTGCTTGGTAGCATTTGTTTTTCAAAGCGCAAATGCTCAAAAGCAAAGCAATTCCCCCAACAAAAATAGGAGTGGGTTCCTGTTTCCTGTTACATTAAAGTTTCAACTTCCAGCAGCTGATTTAGCTGAACGCTTCGGTTATAATAGCGCTGTGGCTGGTACCATTTTTTATAAATACTCCAATAACTGGATTATTGGACTGGAGAGTAGTGTTTTTTTTGGTAATAAAATCAAGGACAACTCTATACTTGATAGCTATGTGTTTACTTCTGATGGTAATATTCTTGGTTCTAATGGAATTAGTACAGATATTTTTTTCTTTGAAAGAGGTTTTGAAGTTTCTGCTCGCGTAGGAAAGTTAATACCTCTTTTAGAGAAAAATAAAGACAGCGGTCTGCTTGTTCAAGTAGGAGGTGGCTTTTTGCAACATAAATACTTAATTGATGAAAAGGATTTCGCAGTGCCTTTTCTCACTGGCGATTATCTTAAGGGAATTGATAGGCTGACCAACGGTTTTGCCCTTTCTCAACAAATAGGCTATTTACATTTAGATAAGAAAAAATGGACAAATGTTTCCATTGGATTTGAAATTATAGAAGCTTTTACTAAAAATAGACGCTCTTATAATTATGATGAAATGAAAGCAGACACAGCCATGAGGTTGGACATCTTTGTTGGTATCAGGTTGAGTATGATACTAGCAGTCTACAATAAAAAAGACGACTTCTTTTACAACTGATGACAATATTTTTTCTGAGTTTATATAATTTGGGAATAATCCTTTACAAAAGATTGTTGTCCATTGCCGCATTATTCAATCCCAAGGCTCAAAAGTGGGTTGAAGGGAGAAAAGACTGGGAACAAAAGTTGCGGAATGCCAACTTAGAGCAAGCAATCTGGTTTCACGCTCCGTCACTAGGGGAGTTTGAACAAGCTCGTCCCATCATTGAATCCATCAAAAAAGAATATCCTCACAAAAAAATATTACTGAGCTTTTTCTCACCTTCAGGATTTGAGATTCGCAAAAATTATAAGTATGCAGATTTTGTCTGTTATTTGCCCATCGACACAAAAAAAAATGCCGAGACCTTTTTGAATATTGTTTCACCCTCACTCGTTATCTGGACCAAATATGATTTTTGGTACCACTTTTTAACTAAAATCTCTCACAAACAAATTCCCATATTACTGATTTCGTCTATATTTAGAGACAGACAGTGGTTTTTTAAGTTTTATGGGCAGTTTATGCAAAAAGCAATAAAGTCTTTCGATAAAATATTTGTTCAAGATATGGCTTCAAAACAGCTTTTGGAAAGCATTGGTATTTCAAATGCTGACCTTGTACCAGATACTCGCTTTGATCGTGTTTGGGATACTGCACAAAATCCTCAAAAAATCAGAAAGCTAGAATTTTTTTTTGACAAAAGACCAGTCTTTATCGTTGGCAGCATGTGGGAAAGTGATGAGCAAGTGATTTTACCTTTCATTAAGCAATATAGAGATAAGATGCAGTTTGTTATTGCACCGCATGAAATTCATTCTCAAAAAATAAAAGCTTTAATAAAAAAAATAGGTGGAGACATTGAGTGCTATTCGGATGAGCATACAAGTATTAAAGCAGCTGCTGATGTTTTTATCTTAGATACAATTGGATTTCTTTCAAGTGCTTATTATTATGCCGATTATGCTTATATTGGAGGCGGTTTTGGTGTGGGGATACACAACATTCTTGAAGCCGTAGTTTTTGAAAAAATGGTGTTTTTTGGACCAAATCATTTAAAATCTAAAGAGGCGAATGAATTGGTAGACCAAAAAGTAGTTTTTTCAATTAGAAACTCAAAGGAGTTAATTGACGTATTTGAGGAGGTATGTATTCAATCAAATAAAAATCTTATTAAAGAAAAATTGCAAAAGTATATGGCTGATAATATTGGCAGTACGCAAATAATTTTGGATTTTATCAAACAAAAAAACTGGATTTAGTTATGAAGAGTATCTGTGTTTTCTTTTTACTAGTTGGAAGCTCACTGTTAAGCTTGGCTCAAATGCCAAATTTCAACTTTCCTGATACAAATGGTACCAATCATTTATTTTATAATTCTATTAGAGATGGAAAATTAGTGATACTTGATTTTTATTTTGTTGGATGTGGGGCTTGCATTGATGTTGCTCAACGCTTGCACGAAGTTGACAAGAAATACGGTTTGGGAAATGAAGGACTTCAAATATTGAGTATGGAAGTGCAAAACAATCCGGTTGAAGCAGTAGAAGAATGGGAGTCAAGTTTGCCAGGAACATATCCTGTCCTAATTGGTGATGGTCCGTGGAATTACTGGGCAGATCATATTTTTACTGAATTTGGTGGTAGTTTTCCCCAGTTGATTTTGGTAAAAGGAAACAAGGACAATCCTTCTGACAATGAAGTTTTGTATTCTAGTATTGGACAATTTGGAGCAAGCGGTCAAGCTGCACTAGAAGCAAAAATTGATGAAAATATTGTTCAAAGAAGTATTGGTGAAATAAAGCAAGCGTCGATTGTACAATTGCTAAATAATCCAGCAAAAGGCTTTTTGAGTTTTAAGTTTTCCAATGATTTGCAAACAGAAAATATTCAGTTTGAACTGTTTGGTTTAGATGGTCAATCTGTTCAAAAATGGGAAGGTTTTGATACTAGAAAAGATATTTCTCAATTGCCAACAGGACAATATTTATTAAATATAAATACCGATGCAAACCATCAGCAAACTTTGAAAGTGTTGATTGTTAAATAAATATTTAAGTGGTAAGATCAAATTAACTTAACTTATCGTTACTTTATTATTTCTGTTCAGGGTCCATTTCAAATTCATTGATGAAATCAGTGGTAAATTTGCCACTCTTGAATTTTTCATTATCCATCAATTGTAAATGGAAAGGAATGGTTGTTTTCACACCATCTACTTTAAATTCACCCAAAGCTCTTTTCATTTTAGCAATGGCTTCATCCCTAGTAGGTGCTTTGACAATTACCTTTGCAATCAATGAATCGTAATAGGGTGGAATGGTGTATTGTGCATAAACGTGTGTATCAACCCTGACACCGTGTCCTTTGGAAGTATGTAAGGCTTCAATTTTTCCAGGAGAAGGTCTAAAATCATTGTAAGGATCTTCCGCATTGATTCTGCATTCAATTGAATGACCACTTGGAAAATAAGACTTGCCAGAAATTGGTACGCCAGCTGCTATTTTTATTTGTTCTTTTATCAAATCAACGCCAACCACTTCTTCTGTAACAGGATGTTCTACTTGGATACGGGTATTCATTTCCATAAAGTAGAAATCTTTGTTTTTATCCACTAAAAACTCAACTGTTCCAACACTTTCATAATTGATAGCTGCCGCTGCTTTAATAGCCGCATCGCCCATCGCTTTTCTTATATCTTCGTCAATAAATGGAGAAGGGCTTTCTTCTAATAATTTTTGATGTCTTCGTTGTATAGAGCAATCTCTTTCTGACAAATGACAAATATTGCCATATTGATCACCTGCAACTTGAATTTCAATGTGGCGAGGTTCTTCAACAAATTTTTCTATATAAATACCGTCATTTCCAAAGGCTGCGCCAGATTCTTGTTTGGCAGAATTCCAATTTTTTTCAAACTCAGAACTCTCCCTTACAATACGCATACCTCTACCACCACCACCAGCAGTTGCTTTTAGGATGATAGGGTATTTTATTTTTTTCGCAATTTTTAATCCTTCAGCAATAGAATTTACCAAGCCATCAGATCCAGGAATAACAGGAACTTGGGCTTTAATCATTGTTTCTTTCGCTGTAATTTTATCACCCATTGCACGAATCATATCAGCGGTAGGACCAATGAATTTTATATCATGGTCCTCACAAGATTCGGCAAACTCTGCATTTTCAGCAAGAAAGCCATATCCAGGATGTATAGCATCGCAATTTGTGATTTCGGCAGCAGCCATAATCGCTGCTACATTTAAATAAGATTCGGTGCTGGAAGGAGGACCAATGCAAATAGCTTCATCCGCAAATGTAACGTGCAAGCTGGATTTGTCAGCAGTTGAATAAACAGCAACTGTTTTGATGTCCATTTCTTTGCAAGTACGAATGACACGCAATGCAATTTCACCTCGATTGGCAATCAATATTTTTTTGAACATAATTAGGGCTTAACAGAAGGTTTACGATGGATCTACTAAGAAAAGTGGGGTGTCATATTCAACAGGGTTTGCATTTTCAACCAATACCTTCACAATCGTACCTGTTACTTCAGATTCAATTTCATTGAAGAGTTTCATTGCTTCAACAATACACAAAACAGAACCTTCTTCGATGGTGTCTCCAACTTTTACAAAAGGAGGGGTTTCTGGAGAGGAAGATCTATAGAAAGTCCCAATCATTGGTGATTTTACTTCAATTAAATTACTGCTTTGTTGCTCTTCAGTTGACGCAGGAGCCTTGGTTTCTTTTGCATCGTTTTTTTCGACAACCTGTGCTGCTTGTGTCGGAGGTGCAGAAACGATAGGAGGGGCTTGTTGAAGAGGTGCAGCCATAATAGGAGCTTGACCTATTTTGGGTTTAGAAAATTTTTCTCCTCTTATTAAAATTTTAAAATCTCCTTGTTCAATTTTTACCTCACTTGTATTGGTTTTGTTTACCAATTTAATAAGTTCTTGAATTTGTTTGAAATCTAGCATACAAACATTTTGGGTTGGATAATAGGTTTTTGGCTTAGCAAACACGCATTTCACTAAAAAAGAAATCAAAAATATAAAAAAATGGTAGAAAAGCTAGGAAAGCATCTCTACCATTCTAAAATTTAATACTTTAAAGATTAACTTTTTACTCTTTCAACATAAGATTTTGTTGTAGTGTCTATTTTGATTTTTTCACCTTGATTTACAAACAAGGGAACATTAATTTTTGCACCAGTTTCTAATTCTGCTGGTTTGGTAACGTTCGAAGTGGTATTTCCTTTTTCCCCTGGTTCAGAAAATGTGATTTCTAAAACCACAAATTGAGGTAATTCGCAAGATAATACTTCTTCTTTTTCAGCGTGAAATACGATTTCAACATTTGCTCCTTCTGTTAAAAACTCAGGGGCATTTATTTTGAATTCAGGTAATGGTATTTGTTCATAAGTTTCATTGTTCATGAAATTATAACCCATATCATCTTTATATAAGAACTGATATTTACGTCTTTCTACACGTGCAAATTCCAGTTTATGACCAGCTTGGAATGTGTTATCTAATACTCTTCCAGTCGCTAAGTTTTTTATTTTTGTACGCACGAAAGCAGCACCTTTACCAGGTTTTACATGTTGAAATTCAACTATTTGCCAAATTGCATTATTCAATACAATGCATTTACCATTCTTAATATCTGATGTTGTAGCCATCTATTCTATTGTTGTAAATTATTAAATGATGCGCAAAGATAACAATTTTTACGCTGAATGATGAATTTATGCTTTGTTGATCAGTCTTTTGAGTGCAAGTTCGCAGGCTTTGTCCAACATTTGGTATACTTGTTCAAAGCCATCTTCATCGTAATAAGGATCAGGAACCGATTTATTCATTCCTGGTTCAGACTCGTTAAGGATCATTTTTACTTTTGAAGATTCTGTTTCATTGTTCGCCATTGCAACGGTGTTGCGGTAATTTGAAGTATCCATTGCGTAGATCAAGTCAAAGTTTTGCAAATCAGCTTTTTCCAATTGCTGCGAACGTTGGTCTGTAATATCTAGGCCGTGTAGCCTCGCTACAACAATAGAGCGCTTGTCTGGTAAATTTCCTACATGCCAACTTCCAGTGCCTCTTGATTCAACTTGCCAGTCTAAACCTGCTTGCTCGATCTTGTGTTTCATAATGCCTTCTGCTAAAGGAGAACGACAAATATTACCTAAACAAACCATTAATATTTTCATTTTGCAAAGATAAGAAGGATGGAAATTATCAAAGAATTGAATGGTTTGGAATTGTAAGAAAAAAATTACTCGCCTGCCGTCTATAGGAAGAAGGCACCTAGTATAAAAAATTCAATATTTTTTTTGAACAATTGAATACGTAAGAATATTGAATATTTTTTTGATGAAAATATGTTAACAAGCATTTTAATTTTCACTTAAGAAATGCCTCATAAAAGTGTCTGAATTTGATTTTTTCTTTTGAATTTCTTCAGGAAAGCCAAGCTATGTTATATAAAAATAACAGCATCGGTTGTCGCTCGCAGAAAATCAAAAGGAAATTATTAAAATGGATCGGCAGCCGATGCTGAGTTATTTTTGAGTCTTTTCTAAACTTGCATTTTGGGATTAAGCCTGAAGCTATTAAAGATGGGAATGGTTGGGTAAGAAAAAAATTACTCGCCTGCCGTCTATAGGAAGAAGGCACCTAGTATAAAAAAATCAGTATTTTTTTTGAACAATTGAGTACGTAAGAATATCAAATATTTGTCTAATATAAATATGTTAATAAACATTATTATTATTTACCTAACTTGCATTTTAGGTTTTTATCATTATTAGATATAGGAACTATACTTAAACATATATACATTATGACTATGAAATTTACATTAAGCTTGATTTTACTATTGACTGTTAGTGCAACGATTTTTGCAGACTGTCCTTTGCGACCAGACATTATTGAAGACTGTAAAGTAGAAAACTGTGAACAGTTTGTTAGATATGGCGTTTTACCATACGAGGGATTTGAAAATGGCTATACTGTTAATAGTGTTTTTGGACATTATTCAGATACAGACTTTACTGCCACTGATGTGCCAGGTCTTAACTATACAGAGTGGATACCTCTTTCCTCTTTAAATCTGAATTCTTCAGAAAGTTATCATGAACAATTTTATCTTGAACTTATAGAAACAGGAACAGGTTGCCAGTATTTTTATTCAGGTATGCAGTATGACAGATGTTTGTATACTGAAGCAGTGTTGGAGGATACTTTGCGTTTTAGTGTTCCACAAAATTCCAGCATACAACTAGATATTAATCCGAGTGATGTTACTTGTTCAGAAAACTGTTTTATAGAATTTTCTTTGGATAGAATGGGGTCTGTTTCTATTGAAGATGGTTGTTCTTTAGAGTATACACCAGGGAATGGATTTTGCGGAGAAGAGTATTTGCAATATTATTACATTAATGATAGTGGAGAGGCACTAAGGCAAATTGTAGAAATAACTGTTGCTTGTGATCCTATAGATTTTGATGTTTTTGTTGAACCTCGTTGTGATAAAGACAGTGGTGAAATAGATTTTGCATTTATACATGTTGGATTAAATGATGGTCAACAGTTGGAATGGAGAAACTGCAATTCTGATACTTGGTCTCCAATGAATTTTGTAGAAATTACGCCTGGTTATTATGAATTTAATATTGTTGGATTGGATTTTTTTGATGGACCTTTTTGTTTTCAATACAGAGATCCAGCCAACCCTGATGCGATTGCAACATATGGACCTGATTATTCTGGAGGCTGTCCATATTTTCCTGGTCCCGATTATAGATTTGAAGTGACAGAAGAATTTATCTGTGATTATGCTGATGAAGAATACATTGGAATTGTTTCAATTTTATCGACATTTCAAGACTTAGGAAAAATTTATTGGAAATACTGCGATTGCCCTGACAATGCGGATACAGATTGCAATGAGTGGAAACTGGGAACGGCATTGAATGATGAAATGGCAAGAATAGTGCTACCTTCTCAAGGATTTGATGAGCATTTATGCATTCAGGTTGTAAGTGCGGATTTTCCCTTTGTAATAGAAACGAAAGATTATGGTGTCAGTCTTTGTGAAAATTCTTTGGCAATTGATTTATTAAATTTTGAGGGAGCGACGAAGGACAAAGCCAATGAAATTTTTTGGCAAGTGGCGACGGAGGACAATGTAGATTACTATATTTTGGAAAATTCTAAAGATGGTATTCATTTTTCAGAAATGGGAAAAGTGAAATCACAGGGTTTAGGAAATACCGTTATGGAATATACTTTTTTGGACAATGATCCCAAGCCAATAAACTATTACAGATTGGTTTCGGTTGACAATTTAGGAAATGAAGAGATTGTATCTGATATTATTCGCTTAGAGCAAAATAGAATTATAGATGCACAAATTTTTCCAAATCCAACAATGGACTACTTTGAGGTGAGCTATAATTCAAGTACTGAAAAAGAGGTGCATGTTGAGATTGTAGATGTTGTAGGCAAGGTATTGGTTAGTAGAAATGTTAAATTATTTGCAGGAATTAACCAAATAAAGTTAGACTTGATTCCATATCCAATGGGAACCTATTTGTTAAAAATTGAAGACGAGAACCTTATATTTGTCAGGAAAGTGTTAAAAAACCGATAATTCTCTTTGAATGCGTAAGAAAAAATCAATTTTTTGCAATTTTTTTTGAAAATAATTAGTTAATATTGAGGTAGTTATTTACATAATGGTTCAAAGGCTAATCTCCTATAATGACTTTTTTAACTATAAGAGAAATTAATTTAGCCCCCTAACGGTCGCCTGTTATCCACATCAAACAGGCGACCTTTTTTATGATATGATTACTTTCCTTGTTCCATTGCAGCTCTTTTTTCCTGCAACTCTTCAATGGCAATGGTGGCTTCTTCCCAAGCTTCCATTTCTTCATCTACCAGTTTTTTAGTTGCATCGTATTTTTGTAAAATTTCGTTGGCCTTATCATTTTTCATGTAGAAATCTGGTTCAGACATTTCCTTTTCATAAGTCGCAATTTTACTTTCGTGTGCTTCAATATTGGATTCACATTTGCTAATCTTGTTTTTGTGTTTTTTAATGAGTTTGTCCATTTCTTTTAACTCATTTCTTTTTTGAATACGTTGCTCTTTCGTAAGAATTTGGTCTTCTGTTTTTGTTTGAACAACATTTGTATTCTTAGTCATTCCCAAATCATCCAAAGAGTCTACATTTCGCTCTTTTAAGAAATTGAAAACATCTCCATAAAAAGGTTTGATATTGTTGTTTCTAAACTCATAAACTTTGTCGGTAAGCCCTTTTAAAAATTCTCTATCGTGCGAAACAATGATCATCGCACCTTCAAAATTTCTGAGGGCAGATTTGAGAATTTCTTTGGAGCGAATATCTAAGTGATTGGTAGGCTCATCCAGAATTAGCAAATTTACTGGCTCTAGTAGTAATTTAGCCATTGCCAATCGGGATTTTTCTCCACCAGAGAGTACAGAAACCTTTTTGTCGGCATCTTCTCCACTGAAAAGAAAGGAACCCAGCAGGCTTCTAACTTTCGTTCTCATATCGCCTGTTGCCACATTGTCAATGGTCTGGAAAACCGTTAAACTATTATCAAGGCTTTCTGCTTGATGTTGTTCAAAATAGCCAATGCTGACATTGTAGCCAATTTCCATTCCTCCAGTATGATCCGTTTTGCCTGCAATGATTTTGGAGAGTGTTGTTTTTCCTTCTCCATTTTTACCAACAAATGCAACTTTCTCTCCTCGTTCCAGCTCAAAATTTACTTTGTTGAGGACGTTGAGTGTGTCATAATTTTTAATTAAATTTTCGGTTTTGACAACAATTTTTCCTGAACGTGGGGCAGGGGGAAAGCTCAATTTAATTTTAGCATTTTCAACCTCATCTATTTCAATAATTTCGACCTGCTCTAATTTTCGGATAAGTGTTTGGGCAAATTTTGCCTTGTTCTTTTTTGCTCTAAATTTTTCTATGAGCATTTTGGTGTGGACAATCCATTTTTCTTGTTTTATTTTTTCGACCTTTTGCTTTTCTCTTCGCTGTTCTCGCATTCCCAAAAACTTGGTATAAGAAACAGCGTAATCATAAACTTTTCCCTGAACAATTTCCATTGTTCTGTTGGTAACATTGTCCAAAAATTGCTGGTCGTGAGAAATCAAAACGATGCCGCCAGGATAGTCTTTCAAAAACTTTTCAAGCCACATTATTGATTCGATGTCTAGGTGGTTGGTAGGCTCATCCAGTAATACAAAGTTGGGCTTACTCAATAACAGTTTTGCAAGTTCAATCCTCATTTGCCAACCTCCGCTAAATTCACTCAAGGGACGATCAAAGTCGCCATTTGCAAAGCCAAGCCCTTTCAATACTTTTTCTATGGTTGAACGAATATTCAATCCACCCAAATTTTCAAGTCGGTCTTGTGCTGCTGAAAATTTCTCAATCAGCTTTGTGTATTCAGGGGACTCGTAGTCAGTAGTTGTTTCTAATTCCTTTTCGTATTTACTAATCTGATCTTTTAGTTTTTGTATTTCATCAAAAGCTGCAACTGTTTCTTCATAAACACTTTTGGTATAGTTAACTTTTAATTCTTGAGGCAAGTAACCTATTTGAGTGTTGTTTGGCATTTGAATGTTTCCTTCATCTGCTCTTAATTCATCAATCAAAATTTTCAACATAGTAGATTTGCCAGCACCGTTTTTACCAGTCAACCCAATTCTATCTCTTTCCTTTATTGTATAGCTAACATCATGGAAAAGAAATTTTCCACCAAACTGTAAGGATAAATTATCAACCTGAATCATAAGAATATTTACTTCTTTTAAAAAACTATGTTTAGACAAAGTGTAATTAACAAGCTATGCAATTTGACCGAACATCGGTCGCTCTTCTTTTCCCTGGTGCAAAAATCTTTAAAACCTTAGCCTTGCTATCAAAGGTCAGACCATCCTTAAATTTTTAAATTTCTCATAAGGAAAAACAACTTCGTCATATGGTACACTATTATTAGATAATGCCATAAGAAGACAAAGATAATTAAAAAGAAGCAGGTAAATTAAGGGATGTACAGCAATCATTTTGTACCAAGCAAGACGGGTTCTCTTAAACGACATATTGCCAAAGTATCTCGGTAGGGTGGAGTGCTGATTTAGAAGTTCCATC
>JAHDGP010000083.1:12433-12938 GCA_020627525.1 Bacteroidota bacterium | reverse complement strand
GGAATTGTTTTTTCTGGTGAAATTTATTAAAATTGTCTACAGCAGGCTTTAGACAAAGCTGTCGCGGGGTTTATGTTTTGCGATAACCTCACATTGCTATAAAAAGTAAAGCTCCTCTGGAGCTTTTGGATATATTGTATTATTGTCACTGATTTTTTAAAATGTCTAGTTGTATGAGTCCAGATCAAAAAAGGGCATATTCAAAGTAAGGGTTCCCTTTCATAAAATAGGACAATGAAATTTCTTTGTAGTTTTCATCAATATTGTTTAAATCCAACAACATTTTCGGAACAGTCAAACCACTTTCATCAATACCTATCCATTCATCCTTGTAAATTTGTATGGAAGTAAGGATTGCAATTTTATCAAACTTTTCTTCCGCTTCAATTCCATTTTCAAAGCCCTCAAAAAGAGGGTAGTTTAAATTTTTAGGTCCTCCATATTCTTCATCGAAATGAATACGCATATTTCTTTTTTCATAATTCAATGACCCATTTCCAAAATG
>JAHDGP010000083.1:239-12423 GCA_020627525.1 Bacteroidota bacterium | reverse complement strand
ATTTTATCAAACTTTTCTTTGGCGTTTATACCAAAAAAAATCTTATCACCCAACTTCAAACACCCATCTAGTAAATTGTTTTTTTGTTTTAAATGAAATGAAACAAATTCTTTGTCATACTCAAGCAAAGTTTTTAGTACTTTGTACTTTTCATTATTCTTATTGTCTAAAATCAGTTGTGTGTTTGAGTCCATCAAAGCAAGATCTAATTTAATTTTATTGGGAATCAGCACAACATCATTTGGCAATTGATTGACCAAGTTCATAACAATAGGAACTTGTTGCTCCTTAACCAAAGCGTGTTGCATAGTTTCACTAATCAATATATCAAACAAAGGTTTATCATCAAACTTAAATTGAGAAGCATCCTCACAAATTATTTTCTCAATATACTGTTCTATCTTTAATGCTTTAAGAACTTTCTTTAAATACTCAATTGTCAACGGATTAACTTCCATTAAAGTGATTTGCAACTCTTTAGGGCTGTATTTAGAGGTGAGGGGTAATATCAAAGTCGCAAAAGGACCAGAACCCGCATACAATATACGAATAGGTTTTTTCTTCTGTCTTAACAAATCTTCAACTGCTTCAAAAATCCCTCTTAGAAACTGCCTTGTTCTTATTATATCCGAAATACACATGGCTGCCCAAGATGTTCCAAGTGCAATTCCATTGTCAAACTGAATATCATTTTTATTGTTTAAATTTTCCAGTTCTAATCCTGAAACATTCAACAATAAACTTAAGTATTCTTCCAAAACCTCCTTCAAAGCCACGTAATCAATTGGGTTTTTTAGAACTGTATTTGTAACTTTATTTAGGATTTGTAAATAACTCATTTGTTTGTTTTGTATAACGCCAAAAAACCACTGGATATCCAAAATGAAATTACACAATATTCTTACAAATTTGCAATAGCGAGCGATAAGATTTTTCGTACTATCTCAAAAGCCCGAAGTGCCTGCTTGCAGCGAGGTAGTCATTTTTTTATCTTTTAATGCCAATAATGTACAAAACTATGAGGATAATATTTGGAAAATCTAAATAAATACCCGATCCTTGCGATTATAAACTTCTAATGGGTTTTAAGGCGATATAAGCGTCTGAATGTCAATATTGATTGAGACTTTTGTTTGTCATGTTTATTATCTATAGATTTCATTTATGCAATAAATTATTATTAATAACAGAAAGTGTGTATTTCACTGTAAAAAAAAATGCTAAAAATAAAGTGGAAAAGCATAACTTAATTTTATCAAAAAAAGTAAATATGATTCAATGAGTATATCTGAAAATATATACAATATATTGTCATTAGAGATTTTAATGCCTCTTTTGAAAGCAATATCGGTGGAACATCATTTTAGGACAGCAGAGGAAGTATTTGATTTTTTACTTGAAGCTGGTTATCAATTATTACCATTTCCCATAAGGATGGTTGTATCCGAAACTATTTACAAACAATTTTGTCTTGATAGGAAGTCGGATATAACTGATTATATATGGATAAACTGTGATAATTGTGGTGTTAAAAAAAATAGATTTACTGAATGTGACTTATGTGCAACTCAAAATGAAACTGAGACAGAAGGAATCGATACAAGGCAAAATGAAACTGAGACAGAAGGAATCGATACAAGGCAAAATTGTAACTCAGCAAAAAAAAACAGGTCAGAAGTAAACAAAGAAGATTTCATGGAAATAGCTTGGTCAAAATTTAATGATTGGCAAAACACTCAGTCGGAGCAACAAAATGATTCTGAATATGAGAAAACATTCGCTGTAATGATGGTAAATATGGGTCTAGAATTGCTTCAAAAAAGTGTAAGTACTTCAAATAAAAAACCTTCATAAAAAAAGGTGTAAACTCATTTTAACTACATAGATGTATTAAATGCTGATCCATTTGCAACTTGAGATTGAATATAAGTAGAGATTATTCCTTTCCTTTCAAGTCAATATTCATTTTTTCCTGATTATAACGGATTGCTGTGATTGTTAAAACCTCCTAAAGAAGCAGCAATTAACAAGTTTTCCAACCAATCTTGATGATAAACAAATCCATTTAATCTAGCCTCAAAAATCCCCCTTAAAAACTGTCTTGTTCGTTTTAAATCAGAAATACACATAGCTGCCCAAGAAGTCCCAAGCGCTATTCCATTGTCAAACTGTATGTCGTTTTTATTATCTAAATTTTCCAGTTCTAAACCTGAAACATTCAACAGCAAACTTTAGACAAAGCTGGCACAAAAGAAAAAAGTATTTTGTTTCTCTTTTAAAAAGCACCCACAACCTGAAAGGTTGTGGGTGCAATCAAAATTTAGATTGGTCTTCTATGAATCTGAAAGAGATTTATAGAATCATAGAGATTTATTCCCAGCAATTGACCAAATCTTAATAATGATATTTAGATTAACAACGATAAATTATTGGATATTTTACCATATTAACAATAATTATTTCCAGAATAACCCTACAAGCATAAATGCTTGCAGGGTTGTCTCAAGAATTAAATTAGTATATGCTGTTATGCTTTCAATAGTACTCTAAATTTGATGTGAATACTCTTAGAAAAGCCAAAGAGTATGCATAATATACAGCACATTTAATCAAATTATAATGAGACTCAATATCCATAATATTTGTTAAGTAACACAGTTAAATTATTATTTTATGTCTTTGAAACCTTAATGATTTACAATTGATTGTATTATTGTTTTATCAAAAATTCTGAGTAATCCTCACAGCCTTTAGGCTGTGAGGATAGCAACAATACATAGGTATAAGCTTGTTTGAAATATAATACCTACGCAATATTTAAAAGAGTCGCCAATCGCTTGCCTCAAGTTTAACTCAATCACCAATTACTCAGAATGCTTAGTATACTAGTGATTCAATACCTATTTATTTATTCTAATACCAATACATTTCCCCAGTTTTCCCCTGATGCTATTCTGCTTACTTGCATAGTCGAAATGTTGAAGCGTTTAGCTATTTTACTTTTCATTACATTTCTGTTCAGCATCTTTTTTATGCGCATAACTTCTGTCGTACTCAACTTATTATTGGTAATACGATTGGCATTATCTCTAGTAGCAATGTATCTTTTCCAATAGGGGCTTTCTTTCTGATGTGCTGCAACATCTTCATTACTCGCCCACTTTAAATTAGAAGTTTTATTGTCGTTTTTATTGTAGTTTAAATGAATAACTTTTTGATGCCTGTTCTTATTTGCAATAAACTTTTCTGCAACCAATTTGTGAATGTAAGGCTTTACATCTTTGCCAGATTTAAGACTCAAACTAATAGTTGCATAGCCCTTTGTATTATTCGTTTTAAGGACTCTGCATTTTTCAAAGTCACCTTCAAAAGAGATAACACGCCCTATATTTGAGATCGCATATTTTCGTTTTTTTCCTTCCGCAAAGGGAATGAATTTTTCGTTTGCTAATTTTTTCACTGTACCTATTTTAATTTTATCCCATTGACAAATTGAAGCTGTTACCAAAATGGTTGCATCCTCAATCCTGAATTAAACAATATTTAGAGCAATAAAATTTAAATACTCCTAAATTTTTGTACTGAAATTTCTATTATAAAACAAAATAAATTTAAATAAAAAATATAAATACAATATTTCTATATAGCTGATAATCAATACAATAATTTGTGTTAATCTAAGAATTATTGGCTTGATTCGCTAAATTTGAATTTTCATTGTCGTTTTTCAATACCCAAATTTAAATCAAGTTTTTACAATTATTTTTTTAATTTAGTTAAAGTTTAAGTGTTCTATGGAAGTTTATTAGAACAGAAATGGTGATTTAAAATGTTGTAATGTGTTGATTTGTAATTAGGTAGGTTTTTATATTTTACCAAAAAAAGTTTGATTTCTAAGGTAAAAGCAATAAAAAAATATGTTCCAAAATTTAATTCAATTACATATATATTTCATTTTATAAGTAGGTAAGCATAAATTTAATTATCGTAACATTAAACAAATGCTATTTTTTAATTCGCATTATTTCGTATAAATATTTCATTAAAATAAAAATAAAAAAAATCCCCGATAACCATAAGTTATCGGGGATTCAACTTGTTTAAATTTTATTCAAACGTTTATTAAGCTGGTACTTGATTGTACAATTGTTCTCTTTGCTCTTTAATTTCCTCTGATTTTAAATATTCATCAAAAGTTATCAGACGATCCATAATGCCGTTTGGTGTTATTTCAATAATACGATTTGAATTTATTTCCATCAACTGATGATCGTGCGAAGTGAATAGCATACTTCCAGTAAAAGTCTGCAAGGCTTTGTCTAAAGCGGTGATCGACTCCAAATCCAAGTGGTTAGTCGGTTCATCTAGCAAAAGGAAATTTGGATTCGCCAACATTATTTTCGAAAGCATACATCTCACTTTTTCCCCACCTGATAAAACAGAAGCTTTTTTGTAAACCTCTTCGCCAGAAAATAGCATTCTGCCTAAAAAACCTCTAATAAAAGGTTCTTCTTTTTCTTCAGAATATTGTCTCAACCAATCTATCAAATTTAGATCTTCTGTAAAATATTCTTCATTTTCATTTGGAAGGTAAGCTTCTGTAATTGTTTGACCAAATTCAAACTTGCCTTCATAATCAGTGTCTTTTTTAGAAAGAACATCAAAAAAAGCGGTTATAGCAGAACTGTCTCTACTGATTACTGCGATTTTTTCTCCTTTGTTAAACGTAAAACTGACGTTGGAAAATATGTATTCTCCCTCAGTATTCTTTTTAGCCAGTTTTTCTACTCTCAATATCTCATTTCCCGGAGCACGCTCAGGTTTGAAATTGATGAATGGATATTTTCTACTTGAAGGTTGGATGTCTTCAAACTTTAATTTTTCTAATGCTTTCTTACGGCTGGTTGCTTGTTTCGACTTAGAAGCATTGGCACTGAATCGCTGAATGAAATCCATCAATTCTTGTTTCTTAGCCTCGGCTTTTTTGTTTTTATTTTGCATCTGTCTTGCCAACAACTGCGACGTTTCATACCAGAATGTATAGTTACCAGTAGTAATACGAATTTTACCAAAGTCAATATCTACAATGTTGGTACAAACCATATCTAAGAAATACCTATCGTGCGAAACAACGATTACAGTATTTTTAAAATCAGCTAAGAAATCTGCCAACCAAGTAACCGTCTCCGCATCCAAATCGTTTGTAGGCTCATCCAATAATAAAATATCAGGCTCTCCAAACAATGCTTGTGCTAATAAAACCTTTACCTTTTCAGGACCAGTCAACTCTTTCATCAATTTAGTGTGTAAATTTTCTTTTACACCCAACAAACTCAACAATTCAGCCGAATCACTTTCAGAAGTCCAGCCACCCATTTCACCAAATTCATTTTCAAGCTCAGCTGCTTTTAGACCCTCGGCTTCTGTCGCTTCTGGATTTTCATAGATGGCATTTTTTTCGATCATAATGTCGTACATCTTTTTATGTCCCATTATAACCGTTGTAATAACATCAACCTCATCAAACTCAAAGTGGTTTTGCTTAAGAACCGCCATTCTATTTCCTGGTTCCAAAGAAACAGATCCTCTTGTTGGATCATTTTCTCCTGACAAAATTTTCAAGAAAGTTGACTTACCAGCACCATTTGCACCGATAACACCGTAGCAATTGCCTCTTGTGAATTTTAAATTGACTTCATCAAACAAGACCCTTTTACCGTATTGTAGACCTAAATTATTGACAGTTAACATATTATATCTATTTTATTCCATTGTTATCATAGAAAGATTCCTAAAAGCATGCAAAAGTACGCCATTAATTTGCATTTTTATTAATGTATTGCATATATTTCCTACTATTAACCTTCATTTTAAATATTTTTTGTGATAAAATATCAGCTTCAAAACAACTTTCTACTTAATGGCATTCTAGCAATTATCTTGCTCCGTGTCTTTTAGCCTTGATTTGATATTAAATTAGATGCAACTCAATTCTTTTGCACTATATTTGACAAAAATCATTATGAAATCAATCAGTGCTTTCGAAATAATAAAAATTGGTATTGGTCCTTCCTCTTCTCACACTATGGGACCTTGGCTGGCAGCACTTGCATTTATTGATAAAATAAATGAAAAAAACAACCTGGATTTGTTAAAAAGCTTAAATGTAAAGTTGTATGGATCATTGGCATTGACAGGAAAAGGACACGGTACCGATATTGCTACAATTTTAGGAATTGCCGGCTATGATTATAAAAAAATTGATACTAGTAAAATTCCACTTATTATTGAAGAAATTAGAAAGCTGA
Organism: Bacteroidota bacterium; assembly: GCA_020627525.1. Taxonomy (GTDB): domain Bacteria; phylum Bacteroidota; class Bacteroidia; order Chitinophagales; family UBA2359; genus JAHDGP01. Next base: position 6,115 of record JAHDGP010000083.1, on the reverse strand, counting down.
AAAAAATCAAGGTTGGAGGTATAAAAGAATTGGATTTTAATATTGATGAAGATATAAAATTTGAATTTGGTTCATTTTTATCCTTTCATCCAAATGGAATAGAGTTTATTGCAAATTTTAAGGATGGTAATAATATTTCAGAAAAATATTATTCTTTAGGTGGAGGCTTTATCGCTACAGAAAATGAAAATACAATAGAAACAAATTTGCTGGTTACCAAGTATCCTTGTCATTCAGCCAAAGACATTGTAAAAAATACAAAGGAATTAAATTTAAGTATTTCCGATTTGGTTTACATAAATGAAGAAACTTGGCGGAGTAAACAAGAAATTAAAAATCATGCACTAAATATTTGGAAAGAAATAAAAGATTGTATTTACAGAGGTATTTCTACAGATGGCATCCTGCCAGGTGGACTGGCTGTAAAACGCAGGGCATTTACAATAAATAAAACACTTTTAAACAATCAAGAATTTACAAATCAAGAAGAGTGGATTGGGTTGGTGAAATCGACTGATAAATCATTTAAAAATATCAACAAGTGGATCAGTTGTTTTGCATTGGCCGTCAATGAAGAAAATGCCTCGTTCGGTAGGGTAGTGACCGCCCCAACAAATGGAGCAGCCGGAGTTATTCCTGCTGTATTGCTGTATGCATATTGTTTTGAAGGAATTGAAAAAGAAGAAATAATACGATTTTTATTAATTGCTGGGGAAATCGGGACACTGTTTAAAAAGAATGCAACGATATCAGCCGCCGTAGGCGGCTGTCAAGCGGAGATTGGCGTCTCCTCTGCAATGGCAGCGGCAGGACTTGCTGAATGCCTAGGTGGCAATCCAGAACAGGTGTTAATGGCTGCGGAAATTGCAATGGAACACCACTTGGGATTAACCTGCGATCCTATAAATGGATTGGTACAAATCCCGTGCATTGAACGAAACTCTATGGGTTCTATAAAAGCGATTACGGCAGCAAATCTAGCCTTGGAAAGCGATCCCCAATCCGCAAAGGTCAGCCTAGACGATGTTATTAAATCAATGTGGGAAACCGCAAGAGATATGAATGGTAAATACAAAGAAACCTCCGAAGGAGGTTTAGCCGTCAACGTTTCAGTAAACGTCGCAGAATGCTGACGTAAAGACACAATACAGTGTGGGATGAAAAAAAGTAAAGACGCAATACATTGCGTCTCAAAGGGTGGTTGCTGAGCTGAGTCGAAGCATGGTTGCTAAGCGGCGTCGAAGCACGGTTGCTGAGCTGAGTCGAAGCACGGTTGCTGAGCTGAGTCGAAATAGGTCATTGAGCGGAGTCGAAATGAGCGGCGTCGAAGCACGGTTGCTGAGCGGCGTCGAAGCAAAAAGAATACCCCATTCGGAACCATGCTCTTCCCAAATTGAGGTATTCGATTATTGAAAAAGAACATTATCTCTGAATCATTAACTTGCCTTTAATGGCGAAATTCTCTCCTATACATTCTGTGAAATACAAGCCTCTTGGAAGACTGCTAACATCAATAGTATGCGTTTCAGAATGGCTGTCAAGCGGAATACTTTGTTGCAATTGACCAGAAGTATTGTAGATATGTAATGAATTTGCTTTTAAATTATGTAAATCAAATTTTACAAATGCACTTGTTGGATTTGGAATAAATTTAATACTCAAATCTCTGAATACTGAAGCTGATTCTTGTACTTTCTTATTAACTTTTATTTTAGGTAAATGATAGTTGAATTGTTGTACATTGTAAATGGTTAACAATGCTCTTGCTTTGGTTTGACCCTCACTGGTATAATCATCTGCAATTTGTTGAAGCGTCCTAATATCAGTACTATTTAATCTGTAGATACCTTCTGCACTATGAACTGCGATATTTATTTGCTGTGCTTTTAAGAAATCATTGCTTACTCTAGAAGCAATTAGCTCAGCCTCCTTATATTTTCCAACAGTTACATAATAATCAGACAATGCGATGTGAGCTGGAACACTTGCCTCTTGCAATAACAAACTTACCAAAGTCTTTTCATCTTTTTTGTCAATGGCTTCTTGAATCAAGCAATCAATTTTAAGCGTTTTTTGATATTTCAAAGTACCTAATTGATTTGATAGTAAAACGCTCGGCGAAGGACCAAATTTATCTTTAATAGCTTGTAAATTGTGGTATGTATTTGCAGAAAGATTTTTTTGAACAGCAGTCATTAGTCTATCCGTTAATGGAGCATTCATTACTAATATACTTTCTTTTACATCTTCTTTGGTTTTCTTATGTAAAATTACCTCCATTAAAATATCATCAGAAATATAAGGACTGGCTTCTTTGATTAATTGAGATGAAATTGAAGAGCTTGGATCGAAAATTATAGCATCTTCCAATTCGGATGCATCTCCTTTGGTAATCAACTCTTCTATACTGATAATTTCCGCTCTAATGTCAGAAAGAGTAACTTTAACATCGCAAACATCAATTACTCCGCCACCTCCACCAATGATTGGACCTTGAATGTTGTTTATATCAATACAGCCAGCTTGACTACCGCCTTGATTGCTAATTGGATACTGTGCGATTGGTAAATTAGTAGATGAAATATTGGTGAAATTCATAGAGTTATTGCACAATGTACTGCTCTCACAATTTGGAACAATTGGATAATAGTTGTCATTTGTGTTCTGAAAATGTAAATATGTAAATGGTTCTGTTAAGAAACTTCCACTGTCATCAGATGAAGTGAAAATATCAATTTCCCCATTTGAAAATGCATTTAAAGCAGGAAAAGATGGAGACCCAAGCGCTCCAACTATTTCACCGTTTTTAATAAAGGTACCATCGGGTTTTTCAGCGTGAGTAATGCTAATATCATAGTTTGTATTACTATTGAAAATGTTCTCTTCAAAAGTTGAATTTTCATTTAATCCATTATAAATTATTGCTGTTTCGCATTTCTCAAAAATCGAGCAGTTGATAGTATGGTTTTGATAATCCCTCCAATTAACAATGCCTGCTTCTGAATCAGTAAATCTACATTGGTTTACATGCATTGTGCTGTTGCCACAAGTTATCATTCCAATACGATTGTTTATAAATTCTGCATTTGTAACATCAATTTGAGTGCCAACATTGTTTAAAAAGATACCTACCCAGTTATCAGAAAAAACAATAGGATTATTAGTACCATCAACTATAATATTTTTACCAGACAAAGCGGTGGAATAGTCCAAGGCAATACCCTTATCAAGATTTGAAAATGTACATCCATCCTCTACTGAAAAAACAGCTCTAACACAATTGATGCCTAAAAAAGAGCGATTGTCTTCTTTGAATTCCAATATTTCATTATTTGGAGCAAATGTGTTTGTTTCAGGTCCAGTGAATTGACAATTTTCAAAGCTAACTCCTTCAACAGCCCACAAAGAAACGTGAGACAATTTGGTGCGATTTGGGTCTAAGGTTGATTCAAAATCGTCGTCATCCTCATCATTGTTGTCACCGTCATCTTCCCAAGTAAATGAGCAATTTTCAAATCTGCTAAAATTTGGGTGGAGGTATTCAACCATTCCAATCGATCTAATATTATTGTGAAATGTTGTGTTTTCCGCAACGATCAATCCACCATGAAACAGATCTCCTTCTGGTGTTCCATAAGTGTCCTTATCCATAGTAACAATGGTGCCATTGCTGCCATTAGAAATGCAAGCATCTTTCAAAATTAATATTCCAGGTCCATTTGGGTTAGAGCTTAAAACGTAGTTGGTGTTTATCATATTAAATGATTGGGGTTGACCACTGTTTCCAAGAACTTCAATACCTCTCCATCTTTCTCCTTCGCAGGCTGCATCTATAGAGCCTCCGTCAACAATCAACCTTGCGCCTCTTTCGATTATTATTCTTCCTTGAGAGGGCATTAACAATTTGCAAGTTAAAGTAAGTGTATTTCCAGTTTTAACAATGATGTCTCGGAATGAACGCATTTCATAATCCCAGGTTTCATCTTGATTTATCTCAAGTGGTACCTCAGAATATGGACAGCCTTCTAAAACTCTGCTCATCTTTGAAAAATGCAATGTTCTGTGCATTATTCCAGCTTGCATTGGTGAAATATAATTTTGTAAATTATTATAGGACATTATATTGTTAAATGCGCATGGCTCTGGATAATTATCAACATCTATGGCATCCCAAACACCAATTAATGGTTCGTTGCAACCATTCCAAAATACATCAGACAGAAATTCATTGCTTAAAGGATCTGTTTGATCATTTTCTTCCATTGTATGCGATAAGCCTAAAATATGACCCATTTCATGAGCTAATAAACTAGAGAAGTAACTCCAATGATTTTCGATTTTATCAGGGTCACTTTCATGGTAAAAACCTTCAGAAAATTTGTGTGATGCACCAGACATGAAAACCATAGGTTCAAGAGGAATATCTTCCATACAATAATTGCTTCCTACAGAGGAAGCTGCTCCATCTCCAAAAAGATCATAATCAAAAACATTTGGATCATCTGAATTACTTTGGCAGGAAGTTTTTTCGGCATTGTTTACGAATATATTCACAACATTTGGATCATAATTTCCAGCTGCCGAAACGTAATTTTTTACACCATATTTATCATATCCTTGATTATATAATGGCTCGTCGCATAGGTGAACCGAATAGGAACAATCGTGACTATCATAGTAATAGATTCTTTCATTTCCTGGTTCTCCAATTGAAAAATTTATTTTTGTATCATAACCCTGAAGTACATCAACACCATTTGGTGGATCAACTGTAGGACCAGTATAAACTATTCCGTTTTTTTCTATTGTTCCATTTTCAAAAATAGAATTGAGATTGTTTAAAACATAATCTTTAATTATAGCTATCCCTTGATCATTGTCTTGAAAAATTTGTGTGGCAAACTTTCCTCTAAATATGTGAAATGCCAACTTTATTGTTACATCTTCGGGAGGAGAATTTAATGGATCGGCATAATTAGGAACATAAACATCTTTGTGTCGATAATTTAAGAACAAAGGGTGAGAATGGTGAAAAATATCATAAGCACCACATCCAACACCGACTTCGCAACTGCCTCCAAAATATAGATAGGTATCTCCACTGCAAGATTGAGCATGTAATTGATTACCACATAGTAAAATTGAAATTAAAATGAGAAAATGTATTTTATTTTGTATTGCTTTCATTTGAATAAATATTAATTTATAGAATCTTTTGACTTGGTTAATATTCTTCAAATTTCTATGAAAACAAGGAGACTCGAAAGCACACATTTTGGCACTTAACAGAACTATTTTACTATTTTTTTGTTAAAATATGTTGCATAAAATGTTGATATATAGGTTTTTGTGATTTTTGGCTTAACGTAACTTTTTTAGATGGAATTTAGCAATTTCACTAAACAACAAAAGCCCCAATCCGCATTTATGCGGATTGGGGCTTGGTGTATTTGTAAAGAACAGTAGACTATTTTTGAACCATTAGTTTTAATGCCTTTTGTTCATTTTCTAATCTTAGCAAACAATAATAGATACCATTGTTTAGATTTTCAGCATTGAACGTAATGGAGTGTTTTCCCCTTTGTAATTGCTCATTCAAAAACAATTCTGAAACAACTTTTCCATTTAAATCATAAATAATTAAACTAGCCTTGCTGTCTTTATTTGTTTGAAAATCAATCTTTGTTTCAGCTAAAATTGGATTTGGGAAATTGGAAAAATTAAGAATGATTTCGTCCGAATTGTTTTCCAAATTAGATTGCATTCTTGTTTCATTATCATCACAACCGTCTATTACTGCGCAGAATAAGCCATCTGTTTTTGCCCAAAAACCAGGAGTTAAATTGATATTGTTACCAGCATCAAATACAACTGTG
>JAHDGP010000083.1:0-229 GCA_020627525.1 Bacteroidota bacterium | reverse complement strand
GGAGGATATCCAATTTGAAACAGAGAATGTCTCAACATCACCAGCATTAAAATATTCAGTGATCGGAATAAAAGGTTGACAAATCTCTTCAACACAAGAACTGTTTGGTGTAGTTAATGCCGATAATAAATAACTAGTGTTATCAATTGTATTTTTCATTCTGTCAACTTGACCTTGCGTAAAGTATTCTTGGCGGAGTCGCTTTATTCATTATATTCTTTATATCTGG
>JAHDGP010000082.1 GCA_020627525.1 Bacteroidota bacterium | reverse complement strand
GAACCAATCCACCGTTGATGTCAGTTGCTGGTTGACCTTTCGCATCGCAAGTACGACTAAATTTGTAGCTCATACGTAATACGTCAAATTCCGCACCGTCGTACTCTAATTTCGAATCAAATGCCATAATATGTATTTAATTTATTGTTAAAAAATAAAAATGTTTTTTAGTTATTTCTAAATATATTTTCAAAACAAGCAACAACATACTGTTAAGAAACAAATGCTTATTTTCAAACACACTTCTTTTTATTAAATTTCTTATCAAAATTTAACACTAATGTTTTCATAGTTAGTTTGATACTCAGTTATCTAAATCAAAAAAACAGATTTCAACAACCGTATCTAAATGAAAATCAAACAATTACAACAGCTTTTGAACTGAAATAATTTTTAAATTTTAAATGATATTGAAGAAACTGGCATAGAATTTACCAGCAAATGATTTTGTAAATTCTTCATCATCTTAAATTGACTAAGGATGCAGGAAATTAAAATACAACCTTAAGCTATGTTTGAATTACGGAACGAAAATAAATTAAAATTTAATTCAATGCAAATATTTATTTTCAAAAACACACAAAATTAAGTCAATAAATAATTGTCGGGATTTCACTAACTACAAGCTCAAAAACAAATTTATTTTTAAATCATATCTACATTGCTCCTAAACAAATAAGTACAAATTAAAAAGGAACCAAAGCACAGAAGAATTCAGATACAAGGATTGCATTTATTTTACAAAAAAAATAATTTTTAAAATATTAATTTAACAATTGTAATTATTTAAATCAAGTACTTAGAAAGAGTTGAATACAATTTATCTAGTATACCAACTCACTAATTTCGCTATATTAAGACGGCGTTATTATTGTCTCAGGCAAGGCAGAAAAATAAATGCAGGCTGATGAAAATGAACCTAAAACAACTTAAAAATTTAACTTTTTGGTACTTAAATTGCCGCTTGATACCGCCCCACCAAATCCTCAAGCTCCTTTTCCAAATCTCCATTCTGCCACCTCGCTACTACTCCGTCGATTTTCATAAACTCACCAAAAAGTTTATCCTGAATTTTTCCTCTCCGCAAGGCTTCTGAATAACGTACACCCTCTGTAAATGTAACCAACGAATAAGTTGGAACAAACAATGATGGATATTTCTTTTGAAGGTGTTTTTCAATTTTCTTTCTAACTAAAAACTTTTCATCTGCAACGCTGTCTCGCATTTCAATAAAGTTATTCAAAGCCAACTCCGCTATCGCATCTCCATCCACCTTACGCAAGTCTTGGAATTCTTTAAAAATAGCAGGTACATCCATTTCACCATCCACAAAGTGCTTCATCAATACATCATCAAAAACTTTACAATCTTCAAACCCACTATTCATGCCCTGTCCATAAAAAGGAACAATCGCATGAGAAGCGTCGCCAACCAAAACAAATTTATCATCATAAGTCCACGGTGAACATTTAATCGTTACCAATGCATCTGTTGGATTTTCAAAAAAATCTTTCACCAAATCTGGCATCAACTCAATAGTATCAGGAAATTCTCGCTCGAAAAACTCATAAACATCCTGCTCCGTCTTTAATTTTTCAAAAGAATCTTCTCCCTCAAATGCTAAAAATAAAGTTACCGTAAAACTGCCATCCAAATTGGGCAAAGCAATCAACATAAAACTCCTTCTTGGCCAAATATGCAAAGCATTCTTTTCTATCTTCCAACTGCCTCCTTCTCCTGGTGGAATGGACAGCTCTTTGTAACCATGTTCCAAAAATGATTGTTCATAATTAAAACGCTTGCGCTTTTGCAATGCCGCACGCACTTTTGAAAAAGCACCATCCGCTCCAAAAATTATGTCTGGACTAATCGTTCTTTCCTCTTTGCTTTTTCTATTTTTAAAATGCAGTTCTCCCTTTCTTATATCTGCACTCGTCAATTCCATGTCATATTGATAATCGACATTTGGCAAAGCAATTGAGTAATTATCCAATACATTGTTCAATCCTCCACGAGAAACTGAATATATCGCCTCATTCTCTTTTCCATAAGCCTGAAATGCTAGAGAACCATCCAAATTGTGAATCATTCTCCCCTTCATCGGAATCACCATATCTTTGATCTGCTCTGCAACACCCACTCGCTCCAAAGCACTCCAGCCCCTATTGCTCAATGCCAAGTTTATAGATCGTCCCCCCACCTGCTCTCCAAATCGAGCATCCGACCTTTTTTCATACACTGTTACATCAAGTCCTCGCTTTGCTAAGTAAATAGACATTAATGAGCCTACCAATCCCCCTCCTACTATTGCGATATTTTTCATAGTGTAAAAATAGTTAACGACACCAACATCATCCCTTAAAATGCGTATTTTTGTGCAAAATTTAGTACGATGAAAATAGCTCTTTCACAACAGAATTACATTATAGGCAACTTTGAATACAATTTTGATAAAATTCAAAAAGACATCCTCAAAGCAGTCGAGCAAAAAACTGAATTGATTGTCTTTCCAGAGCTTGCCGTTTGCGGCTACCCTCCTAGAGATTTTTTAGAATTCCCAGACTTCATAAATAAATGTCTCAACTCGATTGACAAGGTTCGCGAGATGACAAGCACACACGATATTGCTGTTATCATTGGTTCGCCTACCATAAACCCTGTACCAGAGGGGAAAGATTTGTTCAACTCTGCTTACTTTATTTATCAGGGTGAAATAAAATACCAAGCACACAAGGCATTACTGCCTACCTACGATATTTTTGATGAATATAGGTACTTTGAACCCGTTACTGATTTCAAAGTCATAGAGTTTAAAGGCATCAAATTAGCAATAACAGTTTGTGAAGATATTTGGAATATTGGCAATGAAAATCCCTTGTACACAGTTTGCCCAATGGATGAACTGTCTAAGCAAGATCCTCACTTAATGATTAATATTTCTGCCTCTCCATTCGATTACACGCACAAAGAAGATCGTTATGAAATCATTTTAAAAAATGTAGAACGATACAAAATTCCAATGATCTATGTCAACTCGGTTGGAACGCAAACGGAGGTGATTTTTGATGGTGGATCTATTGTGATGAATGAAAAGGGTGGAATTCATAGTGAACTCCCATATTTTAAAGAATCATTACAAATAATAGACAGCAATGATTTATATGGAGACAATACTCCTACAGTACAAAAATCCAACCCTGATAAGTATGAGTTAATTCACGATGCTCTCGTTTTAGGAATAAGAGATTACTTTGGCAAACTAGGTTTTACCAAAGCTATCTTAGGCTTGTCCGGTGGTATTGATTCAGCTCTGACTTTAGCCTTGGCAGCAGAAGCACTAGGACCAGAAAATGTACTCTCCGTTTTGATGCCTTCACAATATTCATCTGATCATTCTGTAAATGATTCTGTTCAAATGTGCAAAAACTTGGGTTCGCCGCACAAAATCATTTCAATAGAAGATCCCAACAATGCATTTTTACAACTGCTAAAACCTCATTTTGAATCTATCCCATTTAATGTTGCAGAGGAAAACATACAAGCTAGATGTCGTGGATTAATATTGATGGCACTCTCTAATAAATTAGGACATATTGTCCTGAACACGTCGAATAAAAGTGAAGCTGCCGTAGGTTATGGCACACTTTATGGAGATATGTGTGGAGGACTTTCTGTGATTGGAGATGTTTATAAAATAGAGGTGTACGAATTGTCAAGATATATCAATAGAAATAAAGAAATTATTCCTGTCAATATCATTGAAAAAGCACCATCTGCCGAACTCAGACCCAACCAATTTGATTCGGATTCTTTACCCCCTTATGAAGAATTAGATGTGATTTTGTACGAATATATCGAAAACAGACAGGGTCCTAAAGAAATTATTGCCAAAGGTTATGATCCTAAAATGGTGCAGCGAATTTTGAGATTGGTGAATAGAAGCGAATACAAACGCTACCAAACACCACCAATGATTAGAATTTCCAGAAAAGCTTTCGGAATGGGAAGAAGACTTCCTATTGTTGCAAAATATTTAGGATAACCGTTATAATTTTTATTATTGGTTGTAATTTTATTTTTTGAAAAAAATTAAACTTAAAAATGAAAACGTTATTCCCCTTTATCGTTTTACTATTTGTGTTAAATTTTAATGTAAATGCACAAATAGATTGGAACACTGAAATAACCGATATCTATTCTTTCTCCTCTCCAAGGGCAACAGACCTTAATGGAGATGGTGTAAAAGACATTGTTCAAGGAGCAGGTGTTGAAGGCGTCCCTTCTGACAAAGGTATTTTTGCTGTCGATGGTGCTGATGGTTCAATTCTATGGACTGCCTTTGCAAGAGATCAAATTTTTGGAAGTCCCGTTTTTATGGATATTAATGATGATGGAACTGATGATGTTTTTATTGGTGGGCGTGCTGCTGAATTTCAAGCTTTAGATGGCACCAATGGTGAAGTGATTTGGGAGTTTTATCCTCAAGCTCTTGCTGAACAAATTGCACCTATAGATTCTGGTGTTTACCAGTTCTACACCCCTCAAATCATTATAGATGTAGACCAAGATGGTTTGCCAGACCTTCTAAATGCAAATGGTGGTGACCCTCGTGCATTGCTTCCAAACGATCCCAGACCAGCAGGCAAATTGATGATTATCAGCTCTGCAACGGGCGAGCTGTTAGCAGAAGCAGAAGTGCCAGATGGCAAAGAGACTTATATGTCGCCACTCGTTGCTGATTTTTACAGAGATGGTGATTATGAAATACTTTTTGGTACTGGTGGCGAATCAAATGAGGGCGGACTATGGAGAGTTTCACTAGACGATCTTATACAAGGAGACATAAGCAATGCTACAGAACTAATCCACAGTGATAGTAAGGGGTTCATTGCGCCACCAAGCTTGGCAGACTTGAATGCGGACAATGTTCCTGATATTATTTCTAATTCTTATGATGGAAGAATAACAGCCATTAATGGAAGAGACAACAGTCTATTATGGGAGAACAGCATCAATCTAGGAGAAACAAATGCATCTCCGGGAATCGGCTATTTTAACGATGACGATACACCAGATATTTACAGTAGTTATGCTATTGGACTTGCACCAACTTTCTTGGAGTTTACACAATTGATGATTGATGGTAAAACGGGAGAAGTCCTGCAAAGAGACAGTTTAGGGCTGAGCCAGTTCACTTCACCACTAGTTATAGATTTTGATGAAGATGGTATTGACGAAGTAGTTTTTTGTATAAATGACAGAGATGCCCAAGAAGGTACATTCAACAATCAAATTCTTTTAGTTGATTTTAATGATGCCACAGTTGATCCTCTAACAGAAGTTATACAGGGAACAAATGTAAACTCTACTCCTTATCTTGGCAACCTGGACAATGATGGTAATTTGGATATTGTTTTCACACACAATGTTGACAATACTTCATTTGTAAATGCCAATGGTATTTTTATAAAAAAAATATCGCTTTCCCCATCCGATGCAATCATTCCTTCGTGGGGTGCTTATCTTGGAAATAACTACGACGCTGTATTTTACCCTCCAAATAATGAATGCTTTTTAGCAGAAGATAAAATTAACTTCGCTGTCAACCCTGGTCAAGACTGTATGACCAATGTTCAACTGGGAATTCCTGCTTGTGAAAATAATGATTGTACAATATTATGGGAAGATGGTTCTGATGGATACAGCAATTCTTTAAATGGATCTGGAAGACATACCGTAAGTGTTATTCTGCCAAATGGCTGCGTTAGAATTGGTAAAATTGATATTCCTGAGTTTAATTTGGATGGATTTGAACAAACAAACACTGTTTGTGCTTCTGACGAAACAGGAAGTATAAGAATTGATTATAGCGGAGGACAACCACCTTATCAAATTTTATGGAATGGAGAAGCACTTGGTGGTCAATCTTTTGCTCAAATATTTTTAAAAGATGATTTGCCAGTTGGAAACTATTCAGTTGAAATATTGGACAACTCTGGTTGTAGCCAAACAGTAGACTTTGAAATAATAAATGAAAACCCAGCCATAACTGTTAATTGGGACAGCCCTCTACCTGAAGTCGAAAATCAGGGAGTATTAAATTTGAATATCGAAGGCGGAACACCTCCGTACTTTGTTTTCTTAGATGATGAAAATGTTCAAGATTGGAATACCATCGAAAACCTGACAAACCAATCATATGAATTGCTGATAATTGACTCATTGGCTTGTCAATACACGGAAACTGTTGAAATCAATTTGTCTACTGGCATTGAGTCTATTTTGGATGATTTACAATGGGCAATGTATCCGAATCCTTCAAAAGATATTATAAATATATCAATACCTGAAAATGAACAGGTAACTTATAATATGACCTTGCGTATGTATGATTCAATTGGAAGATTAGTATTAATTGACCAAATCCTCCCCTCAAATGGTTCATTTTCACTAAATACCCAAGGTTTGTGTACAGGTGTTTATCTTGTAGAGATTGAACATAAAGGTTATACCTCTGTTAAAATATTGTCAAAGATTCAGTAAATAGCTTATATTAGTAGGTCAATTGATACTAAAGAATATTTTATGAAAAAATATATTACATATTACGCAACATTTTGTTTAATGATTTTCCTTTCTGGATCATTAAATATTCAAAATATAAATGCTCAAGCCCCTTGTGATGATCCTGAGTATAGTTTAGCCTTTGCTTCAAGTGCTCCCGACTGTTTTGGTGACAATTCTGGAACAGCTACAGCTGCGAGTACAAAGTGCCCTTGCATGTTTAGTGGTTGTATTTGGGAATGGAGCTTAAATGGTGAAAAATTAGAAGGAGAAGAATACAATTTTCATACCATTACAGGTTTAGCACCTGGAAAATATACTGTTGTTGTAAACCACGCGGACGACGATCTTTATCCTGGTTGTATTTTAGAAGGAGAGGTTATTGTTCCTGAAGCACCTCAATTTGTTGAAGAAATTACTCAACAAAATATTGAATGTAAAGGAGAACAAAATGGCGAATTAAAAATTACACCAAGTCAAGATTTTCAAGGCTTGCTTTCTTACCAATGGTCAACAGGAGATACAATTCCGCACTTAAAAAATCTTGCAGCAGGAGACTACTCTGTTACAATTACGCAGTTTAATGGATGCTCAATTGTTGAAGAAAGAACTATTTCAGAGCCTGAATTAGCGTTAGACTTTACTTATGAAACCAAATCATCTTGTTCAAATGAATCTAATGGAATAATTGATGTTGCCATAACAGGCGGTACGCCTCCTTATGTTTATCAATGTGATGGTGAAGTTAGTGAAACTGGAAAAATGGATAACCTTTCTGCTGGTAATCATCAAATTTTAGTTTCTGATGCTAATGGATGTGCATTAGAAAGAACGATTGAAGTTGCTTTAGTAAATATTGATAATCCTTCAATAAATTCAAGTGCTAGTGGTTCTGTTTGTGAAGGCTCTTCTGTTACACTTAGTGCATTTAACAATTCGAATGTTATGTATGAATGGTCTCCAAAAGAAGGTATTTCTAATCCAAATACCAATTTGATTTCGGTTGCTCCTTTGGAAACTACCGAATATACTTTAACAGTTACTTCTGAAAATGGCAGTTGCCAAGCACAAAGCAGCATTACTGTAGAAGTAAATAAGTGTGATACTGGACTTTTTGATGTGGAGCAAAACAGATTAAATGTATTTCCAAATCCTACACAATCGGCTATTTATTTAGACTTGGGAGATATTAACACAAATGCACAATTAGACATTATTGACCTTACTGGTAAAAATGTTCTTTCTCTTCAGACTGTTCCTAATAAATTGGACTTATCTGACTTACCAAATGGTATTTACTATTTATACATCAATAATGATGAGCTTCAAATAGTGGAGAAAATTGTTAAAAACTAAAATCAATATTTGAAAATAAAAAAAGAGGGCTTACAAATTAAGCCCTCTTTTTTTATGCAATTTTATAAAAAGCAAAAGTCCTCGCATCTTTTATATTAAAGTTACGAGGACCTATCACATTTAACAAAGCATTTTTTTGTCGGAATGAATTCATCATCCCAGTAATTTTTTTCTAAAATTACAAAAAAAAATGACACATTGGACTGATTCTCATTGAAATCACAAAAATTTATGGATTTAACATAATTAATCTCAAACCTTATCGTATTATGGGAATCTATTTAATACTATGAAATACTTATTTTCCTTATTAATACTAATATTCTGCTGCTCCTCCTTATCTGCACAAAAATATATTACAGCTTTGGGCATTCAGGGAGGTGATGGCGAAATCGGTTTAACACTCCAACAAAGAATCTTCGAAAAAAGTACCATTGAAGGTTTGTTTACATTTAGCAGATCCCACTTTACGCTACATGGAATCTATGAATTTCATCGACCTATTATCACCAAAGGACTCAACTTTTATGTGGGAGCAGGTCCGCATGTAGGCACACTTAAAGACAATGGTGCTTACTCTGGACTGACAACAATAGTCGGAATTGAATTTAAATTTCCTTTAATGCCAATGGTCATTTCTGGAACAATGCGACCTGAATTTCACTTGGGGCACCCCAAATCTACCCAAGTAAAAGGAGGTTTTTCAGTGAAATATGTCATCATTTCTGATAGAGACAGGAGAAAAAGGCAGAGGCAAAAGAAGAAAGGAAAAGCCTATAAATCGGGGAAAATTAAATTTAAAAAGAAAAAATAATGTTTCTTGGAAACCTTATCGACTGTATTTTTTGTAGTACAATCAAACAAATCAGTATTTTTACACGAAATGTCAACAATGAATCAAACAAAGCTCATCCGCTTCGCAATTTTAGGAGTGATTATTTTAATGTTATTATTAATATTCAGTAACAGTACTTTTGTTACCATCAACTCCGGAGAACAAGGTGTTCAATTTAAAAAATTTGGAGGCGGGCTTGACAAAGAAAATACTTATGGCCAAGGCTTTCATTTTGTCCTTCCCTGGAACGAAATGATTATATATGATGTAAGAGAACAAATTCAAGAAGAAGCAATGAATGTTATTCTTGGTGAGGGACTCGGAATCTCTATGGATGTCGCCGTAAGATTTAGACCAATCAACAGTAAAATTGGTTACCTCCACAATGAATTGGGACCAAATTATAAAGAAATTGTGGTTAAAAACTCTATCAGGTCTGCAGCAAGAGAGGTTGCCAGTAAATTTGCTCCTGAAGAAGTTTATTCTACTAAAAAAGATGAAGTACGTATTTTGATTGAGCAACAAATAGCTCCTCTTCTGAATGATAGATACTTGGAGCTTGTAAGAGTTGACATCAGAGATATTAAATTACCAGAAGCTTACAAAGAAGCAATTGAAGCAAAACTGGAAAGGGAACAAGCTGTTCAAAGAGAGCAACAAGAGGCTGAAAGAAAAATTATTGAGGCAACAGGTGAAGCCGAAAGAAAAATTATTGAAGCCAAAGCACTTAAAGAGTTCCAAACCATCATTAACGAGGGAATTACAGATAAGTACCTGAAATTGAAAGGCATTGAAGCAACGCTTGAATTGGCAAAATCTCCAAACTCGAAAGTTGTGGTTATCGGTACCGATGAAAGCAGTATGCCCATCATTTTAGGTGGTGAAAATTAATTTTAATCCGAGCGCTATATTGTTTACTTTTGTAATGATTTGTTCAAAATAAACAACAAATCATTACAATTTAATTTACATGTCTACACTCCTGATTATATCCTTGCTTGTTGTAACACTTTTGTGTTCAGCCTTTTTTTCAGGAATGGAAATTGCATTTATATCTTCCAGCAAATTAGATGTTGAATTAGAAGGTAAGAAAGGGGGCAA
The DNA here is from genome assembly GCA_020627525.1 of Bacteroidota bacterium. GTDB lineage: Bacteria > Bacteroidota > Bacteroidia > Chitinophagales > UBA2359 > JAHDGP01. The sequence continues at coordinate 3,086 of JAHDGP010000082.1, read as the reverse complement.
AGCCAGTCAATTGCTTCAACATTTCACCAAAAAATCAGCGCATTTTATAAGTACCACATTATTGGGAAACAATATCGCCCTTGTACTTTTTGGTCTTTTGTTTAATATGATGATGGAACCCTGGTTGGTAAAGATTTTACCCGAATGGCTAAGTGGTCGCTTTTCTATGCTGCTAATTATCACCCTTGTTTCTACAATTGTCATTTTGTTTGTTGGAGAATATTTTCCTAAAAATTTCTTTAGATATAAATCTGCACAAAAACTATCCAGTTTCATCATTCCATTTTGGATGGTTTATATTGTACTTTACCTTCCTGTTAGATTGATAAATTTGTTTTCAAGATTCATTTTAGGAAAAGAACAACAAGAAGCTTTCCAAGAAAAAGGATTCACCAGAGTAGATATAGAACATTATGTAAATCGTTTGCAAGATACTGTTTCCGATGAGGATGGAGATACAACCAATATTTTCTCAAAAGCACTAAATTTATCAGAAGTTAAAGCGAGAGAATGTATTGTACCAAGAAACGAGGTCATTGGAGTGGATGAAGATGCAAGCATTGAAGAAATCAAACAGAAAATAATTGATACCAAGTTCTCAAAACTTATCATTTACAAAGAAACCCTGGATCAACCACTTGGCTACCTCCACCACCTTGATATTCTGAAAGGTGCAAAAAAACCTGTCATTCACAACTTGCCCATCTTTCCAGAAGCAACTCCTGTACGTGATATTCTTCAGTTGTTTATAAAAAAAAGAAAGAGCGTCGCTTTGATTGTGGATGAATTTGGCGGAACGGCCGGAATTGTTACCGTTGAGGATATTATAGAAGAAATTTTTGGTGAAATTGAAGATGAACACGACAAAGAAAACTCAGGTCTCCTAAAAGAACAAATATCTGAAACAGAATACTTGCTTTCCGGAAGGTTAGAAATTGATTTACTCAATGAAGAATTTGAATTGGAAATCCCAGAAGGCGATTACGAAACAATTGCTGGGTTTATCACGGCGCATCACGAAAACATTCCTAAGTCAGAAGAAATAATTGAAATTGGTGATTTTATTTTTACCATTGAAGAGGCTACGCAAACCAAAATCGAAAGTGTTAGAATGTTTATTAAGTAAAGAAAATTTCATTGTAACATATCTTATCCTACAATAGAATAAACCACTAATTGTTTTGTAATTTTATAGTGGAATTTCCATTGACCTGATTCATCTTTTATGAAAAACTATAATGCTATTGGCATAATGTCTGGGAGTTCTCTGGATGGTGTGGATATTGCAATGTGCCACCTAATTGAGAACGAAGGAACCTGGCTCTATAAAATCATTCAATCCGAATGTATTCCCTATAATAATTATTGGCTGAATATTCTTAAAAAAATACAATATGAATCAGCAGAAAATTATCACCGCACCCACGTTTACCTCGGGCATTATCTCGGACAAATTTGTAAACGCTTTATAAATAAACATCAGTTTTTCACAGACATAATTGCTTCTCACGGGCATACTGTTTTCCATGATCCTTCAAAAAGATTTACCAGTCAAATTGGTGATGGTGCTGCTATTGCTGCAACTACAGGTGTCACTACTGTTTCAGATTTGAGAACTTTGGACTTGGCACTTGGTGGACAAGGCGCACCCATTGTACCAATTGGAGATATGATGCTCTTTAAAGATTACAAATTTTGCTTGAATCTCGGTGGCATTGCAAATATTTCAGCAAAAGCCAATGACACCATTTACGCTTATGATATTTGTGGTGCCAACCAAATACTAAACAGTCTAGCCAATCAGAAAAACTTATCATTTGATCACGATGGGAAACTGGCTCGCTCTGGAGAAACAAATGCCGCCTTGTTGACAGAGTTAAATGAATTGTCTTTTTTTCAAAAACAGCCTCCGAAATCTTTGAGTAACCAATGGGTAAAATCTGCTATTCCAGAAATTTTAAAGAAATATGATATACCTGTTGAGGATAAGCTGAGTACTTTTTGTGAGCACATCGCATTTCAGGTAAACAACAATATCAAACTATTTCCTAATAATCCGCAAGATCGTATGCTCATTACTGGTGGAGGAGCCTTTAACAATTATTTAATTGAGAGAATTGCGTTAACTTCTTCCATCAAAGTAACCATTCCTGATGCCAATGTTATAAAATACAAAGAGGCTTTGGTTATGGCTTTTATTGGGGTTTTGAGAATTAGAAACGAGGTAAATGTACTAAAATCAGTAACAGGAGCTAAAAGAAACAACATTTCTGGGGCTGTTTATGCTGGTTCTGCCTAGAGCATTTGATAAAAATTAAACCTAAAATAGTATCCAATTTTAAACTATGGAATCTAAACTACATCAAAACAAAAATTACTAAAATTAGAAAAATGAAACTTATCAAATTCTTTTCAGTGTTATCCGTATCAGCTTTGCTATTTGCTACAGACATCAGTGCGCAAGTTAAGGCAGATCAAAATATTGATAAAATGGATAAAGTATCCGTTATGATTGAAGAGTTAGACCTGTCTAAAAAGCAAGCAGCCAAAATTCAAAAGTTGACTGCTAGGTTTAACGCTCAAAAAGAACGTTTGAATGGAAACTACGAACGTATTAAAACACTAAGAAGCTCATATAGACAACAAGTTGAATCAACTTTAACTCCTGAACAAAAATTGAAGTTTAAAAAAATGCAACAGGATAAAAGAGCTGAAAATCCTTCTAAAATTAGAAAAAATGGAAATCATTCTGCCAGCAAACGTACTGGAATGGATAGACTTTCGAGGATGAAAGAAAAACTTGATTTGACAGAAGAACAATATGCAAAAATGCAGGTTGTAAGCAATGGATATGAAACAAGAATCCAAGCAGCAAAAAAATCTGGCAACATGGAGGAAGTTAAAAAATTGAGAGAATCAATGCAAAAAAACTTAGAAGCGATGTTGACGCCTGCACAAAAAGCGAAAATGAATCAGATGAAAATGGAAAGAAAGAAAGCGGAAGGCAAAAAACGCTGGGATGCTGAAAAGAAATAATTGCATCTTTAAAGACTAAAAAAAAGCGGCTGCCCTTTGGGCAGCCGCTT
>JAHDGP010000081.1 GCA_020627525.1 Bacteroidota bacterium | reverse complement strand
ATAAGATGCCTTTAATGCTCCTACAGAGGTGCCTACCAGCTCAGACATGTCATCATATTTCATTTCTTCATAATAACGCAATTTAAAAACCAACTTTTGTTTGTCAGGCAGTGAGTCTATTGCTTGCTCCAGTTTTATTTGTATTTCATCTCCATCAAAATAAGGGTCAGAGCTCAACATCGCACCCAAATCATAATCATCTGTTTCCAGTGCTGTTGTAGCTTTTCTTTTCCTTTTATTGATAAATGTTAGAGATTCATTTGTAGCAATGCGATACATCCAAGTATATAGCTTAGAATTCTCTTGAAATTTATCTAAATTTTTCCAAATTTTAATGAATACATTTTGAAGAACATCATCAGCATCGTCATGGATAGAAACCATTCTTCTAATATGCCAATACAGTTTTTCTTGATACTTAGTGACAAGCTTTCCAAAAGCTCGCTCTTTGGTACCAGCAATTCTAAATTCTTCTAATATTTCCTGATCAGAAATTTCCATGTTTTTAGATATTGATTAATTATTGTGGTATCGAAATTGTTTTACGTTTCAACACCTTTTCAACGGCTGCAACTATATTTTCAGTATTTATACCATATTTAGTCATCAATTCTTCTGGTGTACCACTTTCTCCAAAAGAGTCATTAACCGCTACAAATTCCTGAGGCACCAAATATTTTTCTGTTAAAACTTGTGCAACACTGCTACCCAAACCACCATATTTTTGATGCTCTTCTGCTGTTACCACACAGTTTGTTTTTTTGATGGATTTTAGGATTGCCTCTTCATCTAAAGGCTTTATCGTATGCATATTTATTACTTCTGCTGTAATGCCTTTTTCCTTTAATATACGACAAGCTTCTATAGATTTCCAAACTAAATGCCCACAAGCTATGATGGTAACGTCATTTCCTTCCGTCAAAACCTGCGCTTTTCCTATTTCAAAATCTTGGTCGTCTTTTGTAAATATAGGCACTTTCGGTCTACCAAATCTCAAATAACAAGGTCCGTCAAACTTTGAAATGGCAATTGTAGCCAACTTGGTTTGTGTGTAATCACAAGGAACAACCACTTTCATCCCTGGCAACATTTTCATCATTCCTATATCTTCCAATATTTGATGTGTTGCGCCATCTTCTCCTAGGGTAACGCCCGCATGTGAAGCACATATTTTCACATTTTTATGAGAATATGCGATTGATTGCCTGATTTGGTCATATACTCTTCCTGTAGAAAAGTTGGCGAAGGTTCCTGTATATGGAATTTTGCCTCCGATGGTCAATCCTGCAGCTATGCTCATCATATTGGCTTCTGCTATACCTACTTGAAAAAACCTTTCTGGTGATTCCTTGATGAATTTCTGCATTTTCAGTGATCCGATTAGATCGGCACAAAGCGCTACTACATTGGGATTCATTTTTCCAAGTTCATGGAGTCCATCTCCAAAGCCGCTTCTGGTATCCGATTTTCCTAAAACTTCGTATTGATCTGACATTTTTTTTCTTTTTTTTGGGAGACGCATTGCGTCTTTATTGTTTTTAGAGACGTAGCATGCTACGTCTTTACTATATATAGCACCTGTGGTGCTAGTAGTCGCCTAGTGTCTCTGTTAGTTGGGCGAGGGCTACCTCTAGCTGCTCATCATTTGGTGCTTTTCCGTGCCATTCATGGGTTCCTGACATAAAGTCAACTCCACTGCCCATATCTGTTTTCATCAGTATGACAATTGGCGATCCTTTTCCAGTCATTGTTTTTGCTTTTGCCAACATCGCAATAACCGCTTCTATATTGTTTCCCTCTTCCAACTCTAAGACTTCCCAACCAAAGGCTTTCCACTTAGCAGGAAGATCTCCTAAACTCATTACATTTTCCGTTGATCCATCAATTTGCTGTCCGTTCCAATCGACTGTCGCAATTAAGTTATCGACCTTATGGTGAGCAGCAAACATTATTGCTTCCCAATTCTGACCTTCTTGCAACTCTCCATCTCCATGTAATGAATAAACCAAGCGATCATCATTGTTTAATTTTTTTGAAAGCGCTGCTCCGACAGCAACCGACAGTCCTTGACCAAGCGAACCTGAAGCAATACGAACTCCAGGCAATCCCTCATGCGTGGCGGGATGACCTTGTAAACGAGAGTTCAACTTTCTAAAAGTTGCTAGTTCACTTACTTCAAAATAGCCGCTTCTTGCCAAAACACTGTAAAACACTGGCGAAATATGTCCATTCGATAAGAAAAAGACATCCTCACCAATAGCATCCATATTAAAAGCAGGATCATGTTTCATCACTTCAAAATAAAGAGCGACAAAAAATTCTGTGCAACCTAAAGACCCACCTGGATGACCACTGTTAACAGCATGAACCATCCTCACAATGTCTCGTCTTACCTGAGTTGCTATATTTTTTAATTCCTCTGTAGAAGGCATATATAATTGAATTTATTTTTTCAGTAAAGATAGGAGAAAAATTGTTGCCAAACTCATAATTTAGAACTAAGTAAGCTCAGTTACAAAAAAAGAATTGCTGTAACAAAAGCCTGTAGTATTTCGGTCTTCTAATAAAATGGTTTTAATAAATTAATATTTCGTATATTTCAGTAACAAATCTATTTTAATCTCAAATAACAAAATAATCAAAACTGATGAGTCTTTTAAAAATCAGTCATCTAAACAAAACATATCCAAATGGTACTAAAGCCTTGATCGATGTTAGTTTAGAACTTTCTAATGGAATGTTTGGTCTATTGGGTCCAAATGGTGCGGGAAAATCTTCCTTAATGAGAACATTAGCCACCTTGCAAGAGGCTGATTCTGGTTCAGCTTTTTTGGATGATATTGATATTCTAAATTCTCCAAAAGAAGTACGTCGTATTTTAGGCTATTTACCTCAAGAATTTGGAGTCTACCCCAAAATTTCTGCAAGCCAATTACTTGATCATATTGCTACTTTGAAAGGAATAAATAATAGATCTGAGCGCAAGGAGTTGGTAAATTATTTGCTACAGAAAGTAAATCTTTACAATGAGCGTAATAAAAGCGTCAAAGGTTTTTCTGGTGGAATGAAGCAGCGAGTTGGTATTGCTCAAGCTTTGATTGGAAGTCCTAAGTTGATTATTGTGGATGAGCCAACAGCGGGTTTGGACCCTGGAGAAAGAAATAGGTTTCACAATTTGCTGGCGGAAGTTGGTGAAGAAGTGATTGTTATTTTGTCTACACACATTGTGGATGATGTTCGAGAATTATGCACGCAAATGGCGATTATGAATGCTGGAGAAATTGTTTACAGTGGCACGCCAGGTAATGCATTGATGGCCTTAGAGGGAAAAGTTTGGCGAAAGTCTATTGAGCGTTCGGAGAAAGAAGATTATCAAAATAAGTTTAGTGTAATTTCCGATAAGATGGTTGCAGGGCGCCCCCAAATACATGTTCTTTCAGAAGTTGATCCTGGGGAAGGCTTTGAGTCTGTTGCTCCCAATTTGGAAGATGTATTTTTTACCAAAACCCATGCTCGTGCGACGGAGGGGTGAGCCCAACATCTGTTGTTAAAATTAGCTGATCGTATTAATTTATATTTCAAGCCCCAAATCAACTCAATATGTTTTTAGAATTCTTTAAAAAAGAGGTTTTAACCGCCATAAAAAGCCCCATGATCTATATTTTCATGTTCATCCTCGGCTTATTGGTTTTTGGAGCAGTTGTAAGTGACAATATTGTTATTGGTGGAGTTGTAGGTGATGTAAAAAAGAATGCTCCTACTGTGGTTGCTACCTTTGTTTGTATTCTGAATATATTTGGTTTGTTGTTTGCTACTGCATTTTTTAATAATGCAGCCTTAAGAGATCACAATTATGGTTTTCATGAAATTTTATTCAGTACACCAATAAGCAAAGCTGGTTATTATTTCGGAAGATTTTTTGGGGCATTGTTATTGTCTACTTTGACAATGATAGGAATTTACATAGGTTTCATTGTTGGTTCTGCTGTTGGACCGATGCTAAACTGGATAGGACCAGAACGAATTGGTCCAACTCCGTGGATGGCATTTATTAAAAGTCAATTGATATTCGTTCTTCCGAATATGTTTTTTGCAGGTACTTTAATTTTTGCTTTGGCTACCAAATTTAAAAGCTCCGTCGTTTCATTTGTAGGAACGTTATTTATAATTATTGGTTATATGGTTTCGCTAAACTTGGCGAGCGATATTGAAAATCAAACATTGGCAGCAATGCTTGACGTATTTGGTGTCAGAACTTATTTTTTAGATACGCAGTATTTCACTCCATTTGAAAGGAATACTATCAGTCCATCTTTTTCAGGTTTGGTTCTTAAAAATAGATTGTTATGGCTATTTATTGGGTTGATAATTTTAGTACTTTCTTATTTCACTTTTTCATTTTCCACAAAAAAAAGCAAAGTAAAAAAACGGAAAAAGGTCGCTTCTTCTTCTTCAGCAATTTCATTTTCAAAACCCAAGTTAACAGCAATTGGAGAGACAGATTCTTTTTGGAGTAATTTTACCAGTTTCTTTAAAATCAATTTTTTATCAATTATCAAAAGCAATGTCTATATTATTTTGTTGGTATTTGCCATAATATTATTGATTACAAATTTATGGGGAGGCTTTGAACATTTCGGACTACAATCTTATCCTGTAACTTACAAAGTGATGGATGTAATAAGCGGCATTTCTACTTTGTTTGTATTAATTATTTTGGTTTTCTTCAGTGGAGAACTTGTTTGGCGAGATAGAGATAGTCATATAAATGAAGTAATTGACGGCACTCCGCATTTGTCAATTGCTTCCTTGTTTGCAAAAACCATATCTCTTATCATTATTGCTTGCTTAATGCATTTATTATTAATTTTTATTGGAGTAATTTACCAAGCATTAAATGGTTATACAAATTTTGAATTAGGTGTATATCTTAAAGATTTTATTTCTGGTGGATTTGTTCGATACATTATTTGGAGTACATTTTTAATTTTTATTCAAGTAATTATCAATCAAAAATACCTTGCATATTTTGTATCTATTTTGTTTATGTTCATGTTAGACTTTTTATTTATTATATTAAAAGTAGAAAGCAATATGTTAATGCTTGGATCAACTCCTAGCAGTATATATTCCGACATGAATGGATTTGGACCGACTGTTCAAGGACAATTTTGGTTTTCTCTCTATTGGGTTTTATTTGGATTTGTTTTATTAATAATTGCAGGTTTATTTTGGTCGAGAGGCACCAATACTTCAATAAAAGATCGCTTTTTGGTTGGTAAGAAATCTTTAGGAAAATCCTATTTTGCAATGTTGGGTTTCTTTGGAATTGCGTGGATTATTTTAGCAGGTTTTACATTTTACAACACTCAAATATTAAATACTTACGAAACCAGTTATGAGTCAGAATTGTTTCAAGTAGATTATGAAAAAAAATTCAAAAAATATGAAAATGCAGTATTTCCAAGCATTACAGATATAGTTTATAATATTGATATTTTTCCAAAAGAAAGAGGGTTAAAAGTCAAATGTAATTTGTCTTTAATCAATAAATCTGATCAGGTTATTGACTCCTTGCATTTCACAATAAATAAAGATTTAAATCAAACTGTGTTAATTCCAAATAGTGAGCAAGTATTTAATGCAAATGATGATTATTTGATTTATAAATTAAACAATCCATTGATGCCTGGTGAAAAGTTTGAGATGGTAAGTACTGCCGAATATTTTTCAAAAGGATTTGAAAATAGAGTATCGCAAATGTTTATCTTAAAAAATGGGACTTTTTTCAATAATTTCACTATTCTTCCTGGGTTTGGTTATCAAAGTAATTATGAAATAGCCGATAAAAATAAACGAATAAAATACGAGCTTCCTGCCAGGGATAGAATGCCTGAATTACAATCAACTTGCAATCATTTATGTATGAAAAATTATTTAAGTGATGGAAGTTCTGACTGGGTAAATGTCGAAACATTTATATCTACTTCAGCAGACCAAATTGCCATTGCGCCAGGATCGTTAATTAGTGAAGTGGTTGAAAATGGTCGTAATAAATATCATTACAAAGTGGATCATCCTTCGCAAAATTTCTTCTCTTTTATTTCTGCTGATTATGAAATTGCCAGTAAAAAGTGGAACGATATTGATATTGAAGTTTATTACGACAAAGCACACGAAGTCAATATTGACATTATGTTAGAGGCAATACAAAAATCGTTAAAATATTATACAGAAAATTTTGGTCCATATTATCACAAGCAGGCTCGTATAATTGAGTTTCCAAGGTATAGAACATTTGCTCAGGCTTTTCCTGGAACAATGCCTTATGCAGAATCATTTGGCTTTATAACCAATTTGGAAGACACTACAAAAAACAATGTAATAGATGCTGTAATAGCACACGAAATAGCTCACCAATATTGGGCACACCAAGTTGTTGGAGCGGACATGCAGGGCTCCACTATGCTTAGTGAAAGTTTTGCGCAATACTCTTCTTTAATGGTGATGAAACAAGACAATGGTCCTGTTAAAATGAAAGATTTTTTGAAGTATGATTTGCGAAGATATTTAAGAGGTAGAAGCTCTGAATCTGAAAAAGAGCTACCACTTTACTTGGTGGAAAATCAAGCACATATTCATTATGGAAAAGGAGCTGTAGTTTTATATGCTTTGCAAGAGTACATTGGAGAGGATAGAGTGAATACGGCATTGAGGAACTTCTTGGATGCTTATAAATATCAAGAACCTCCCTATCCAACTTCTAATGATTTTATGAAATACTTAAAACCACAAGTGCCCGATTCTTTGCAATACTTAATCAAGGATTGGTTTGAAGAAATCACTTTGTATGATTTAAGAGTGAAAGAAGCTAAATATACCCAAACTGATAATGGTAAGTATGAAGTAAATGTAGAACTTATTGCTAAAAAGACAAAAGCTGATTCTGCTGGAGCAGTAAAAGAAGTTTCAATAGCTGATTGGGTAGATATTGGTTTTTACAAAGATCGTGATGAAAAAGAATTGTTTTTTACACAGAGAATTTATCTGGATAACGAAAATAGTACAATGCAATTTACACTAGATACTATTCCTGCAAAGGCAGCGATTGATCCTCTTCGTATTTTGATTGATAGAGTTTATGATGATAATAGAAAATTGGTTTCTAAGAGTGAATAGATATTTCAGATATTTACCTTCGCTTTGCGTTGGTAAATTCTGAAACTGCTTACTCAATCTGTTTCACACTGCAAGAATTGACAAATAAAATACTTCCGACATCATCGTAATCATTAAAGATTTCTCTTCCTCTATTTTTAATAGATTCTTGTCTGAAGCCCAAAATTGTCAAGCCTGCATCTTTTGATTTTAAATTAATCAACTCTTTTGCATTGGTTTCATCTTGCAATTCTAATATCTGTATATTTTTTACAGAAATAGGTAATCGTCCTTCTTGAATCAGATTGTAAAGTTTTTCTTTTTCCTCCTCCAATGCATCTGAAGGCAATATAGAGAAAATGCTGATTACAGCTGATGACCATTCTTGATTACCCCAAATTATATAACCCAGAAGAATCATCAAGTTTGCATTTTCAAAATCCTTAGGTTTTATCCAAATATGAATGCTCTTTCTTTTACTGTAACCTCTTTCAGAACTTCCCAAAATAGCCACATCAAAATTTCCAGCTTTAACCAACTTATAATTATCCAATATTTGAACAAGATTGGTCGGATTTGATTTAGAATATTCAAACAAAATCATATTGTTTTCCTTCCCTGCAACACCTGGTAATTGAATTGCTTGAGCAATAGCAGAGGTATAAGAAGGACTGATTATTGTATCGAGGTAAACGTTGCTATCTTTTTCTGTTAATTCTAATAATCTGTTAAGAATATCTTTAGATTCTTTATAGGTCGATTTTGAATAATAACCTTCTATTTGATGAATGTAAGTGCCAAAACCATGCTTTGACGAAATCCACCTTACTAAATCAAATGCTGTAAAACGATCAAATGTATTGCTTGTCACACAGATAATCGACGGACGCCATGTTGTATTTTCATTGTCTCTATCTCTTTTTTGAAGATAAATTCTCAATGTTCTATTCAATTGAAACAATGCTCCCTGAAAAATACTGGACATTCCTCCACCCAAATCTTTTCTATAAAAACTAATGGTAAAATAGAGCAATACCATTATAATTACTGCGGCTAAAGCATATGCAAAATTTATCTTAAACATTAAATACACACACATCAAGGCACCAAATAAAGACAAGTACCAGCGTGATTTGAAAGCAGGACGATAAGATGGATCTGCATTAAAATGTTGTAAGAAAGAAATCAAGCACAACGAACCATATGTCACCATAAAAAACATTGTGATAATTTCTGCTACGAAATCAACATTTCCAGCAGCAATGATTATAAATGCAAAAATGATTACAACTAAGGAAGCATTGAAAGGTTCATTTTCAGCTCCTTTCCCCTTGGACATCGACTGATTTATAGCATCAGAAGGGAAAATTTTATCATTTGCTATTGCTTGCAATGTTCTTGGAGCAACCAATATTGAACCCAAAGCAGAGGAAACGGTAGCACAAGCAAGCCCAATTGGAATGATTGGTCCCCAAAGAGCTATATCCGACATCACAAATTGATTTCCTGCTAAATTCGCTGCATCTGCTGAAATGGCTAGTTTGTAACAGATTAAAATGTACATAATCATTCCTGTAATCGTTCCAGCCAATGTTCCCATTGGAATAGAACGTTTGGGGTCTTTTAAATCACCAGAAAGTCCTACTCCAGCTGTCATTCCTGTAAAAGCGGGGAAACAAATAGCAAAGACCTGAAAAAAGGATTCTCCATTTGCAATTGAATTGGTCAAAATATCTCCATCAAAATTGTCAACATAGGAAGAGTCTCCCAAGAAGAAAAGCACCAATGAGACAAATAAAACCGCCACAACAACATACAAAGCTTGCATTCCAACTGCAGCACCTTTTGTCAGGATAATTAAGGATAACAATAACATTGCACAGACTGATACCAGCTTTTTAAAAGCCGCTAATCCGAGATTAAATCCATCAATATTTTCTAGTAGATAACCGTGTACTGGCTCAAATGCCTCACCAAAAGCGATCATGTAGAATGCGACACTTATGGCTTGTGAAAAAAACAAAGCTATCCCGATTGCTGAACCGATATTCAACCCAAAAGATCGTGAAATGATAAAATACTCTCCTCCACCCTCTACTTTCTGATTGGTTGCAATTTCTGCAATTGCCATAGCTGTTGGAATAGTAACCAAATGCCCCAAAAAGACCAATCCACAAGTTTGAAGAAATCCCAAGTTTCCTACTGCAAATCCAAAACGCAGAAACAAAATTGCACCAAGTATTGTGGAAATCGCTGTTAGAAAAACTGGAAGTGTACCAAATCTACCATTTTGGTTACTTGAGGTACTCATATATATTTTTTATTGAAATACAATTACTTATTTCTAATTAACTAGTTGCAAAGATATTAGGTCTCTGCCAATAAATTTCAAATTTTGAGAAGCTAATTTCTATTTCTAAGGTTAATAAAAGATTTCTTAACACTTTCAAAAACGTCAAGTTGCAAACAAAGATTCAATGTTTTACTAATATTCAATATAATTATGGCATCTAAAAAAAAGATTTAACCGTTTTTAATTTTAGTTTAAACAACGACGAAAGTTTAATTTTTCTAAATTCTTAAACTATTTAAACACATTTACTTTAATTTTACGTACAATAGAGAATAGCATAAGATTTTTTACAATCAAAGTCGCCAGTATTAACACACTCATTACCAAAATGCATAAATAAATATTTTAATGTGTTTTATTTAAATAATAGCCTATTTAAAAATAAACATATTTGATATTTAACATTATACACTAAAGGTGTAATTTTTGACATTTATCGGAAAAATCTTAACACTAATTCACTAATTTTATTGAACTAACCAATGCAAGATCGTCGTTAATTAAGGAATGTACCAGATATTTTTTTAGGTATAGAAAGTAAAAGTTTAGAGAATGGATCCCAAAGACAATAAAGAAATAGAAAACAAAATACTTCCCTTTCGATTTAAGGACCTTAAAATCTATGGTTCAGCTGAGTGGTTAGCTGGTCGAAAAAAGAAGTATCGAAGGGTTTTTGATCGTGCAGAGGCTACCTATGTTTATGCCGAACTTTCATTGTATAACAAGCATTTTGATGACAAAGATTGGGACATTGAGGTCAATTTGAAAGCTTTTGCCCTTAAAGGCAATAGAAGAATTGAGTTGTGTACTTTGGATGTGGAACGTCATATTTCGAAAGATGAAAACATCATATACATTCGTGAGGGCTGGGGTAATAAAAAAGCTGGAATTTATTGGAAAAAAGGCACCTATTTGTGGGAGGCTACCATTAATGATCAGGTTATAGGCTCCACCAAATTTTATATTGAAGATGTTGGATTAGTCAGACCAGACTACAATCCTTATTTTTCTATAGAATCTATTAAGCTTTATGAAAGTGGAGATGATGGTGTACTTGCAAAAGATCGTGTATTTTACAAAAAATTTAATAGTAAGGATGCCAGATTCATTTTTATAGAATTTAATTTCAAAAATCTGGTTGAAGATCCGTGGAATTGCGAATTGCATTTTAACTTTTACAACGATTCCCGCCAATTGAAAGGGGAAACGATTGAACTAAAGCATATTGGTAGCGAAGATCGTTTTTATACCATCACCACAGGATGGGGTTCAGATACCCGAGGAACTTGGTTCCCAGATCATTACACGCTTGAGGTCATTTTTATGGATCAACTGATAGCTGTATTGCCTTATGAGGTTACCAATGCTTATGAAGAAGGGATCAATGAGGCTTATATTCCACATTCAGGAACAACATTAATCAAAAAAACAATTGTTGAGGACAATCAGTCCCTTGAAGAAGTCTTGTCTGAATTGGATAAATTGATCGGTCTGCAATCTATTAAAGTAAAAATTAAGGAATATGCAGAATATTTGAAATTCATCAAACTGAGAATTGACAAAGGTTTTGATGATTCTTCTCAAGTTCAAATGCACGCTGTTTTTACTGGGAATCCAGGAACAGGTAAAACAACTGTTGCTAAAAAACTAGGCAAAATTTATCAAAAAATGGGCTTGCTTACCAAAGGTCATGTGCACGAAGTAGATCGTTCTGATTTGGTGGGTGAATACATTGGTCAGACAGCTCCCAAAGTAAAGGAAGCTATCAAACAAGCAAAAGGTGGTGTTTTATTCATTGACGAAGCTTACAGTTTGGCGCGTTCATCGGATGATACGAAAGATTTTGGGCGTGAGGTTTTAGAAATTTTAGTTAAAGAGATGTCGGACGGTACTGGAGATATTGCTGTAGTTTTTGCAGGTTATCCTGCTGAAATGCAGACATTTTTAGATGCCAATGCTGGTTTAAAATCAAGAATCAATCTAAAGTTTGAATTTCCTGATTATATGCCTCAAGAATTGGCGGATATTGCAGAATATGCAGCGGCAGAACACAATGTTATGTTGACCAAACAAGCGAAGGCATTTTTATACGATAAAATTGTAAAAGCTTATAGAAACAGAGATCGCTTTTTTGGTAATGCCAGAATGGTCCATCAATTGATTGAAAAAGGTAAAATCAATTTAGGATTGAGAATTATGCAAGATTCGGAAAAATCTACTGCTCATTTAACGCAAGAAGATTTATCAATTATCCAGGTTGAAGACATTGAACGTATTTATAAAGAAGAAAAGAAAAAACGTCCAGATATTCCTGTTGATGAAGAATCATTGGAATTGGCTCTTGCCGAATTGGATGAAATGATTGGTCTGGATGAGGTGAAAAAAGAAATTCGTGAAATGGTTCGTTTGGTGAGGTATTACCAAGAATCAAATAAAGAGGTTTTAAATTCTTTCTCCTTACACTCTGTATTCATTGGTAATCCTGGAACAGGTAAAACAACTGTGGCTAGAATTGTAGCTCAGATTTATCGTTCATTGGGTATTTTGGAGAGAGGCCATAAAGTGGAGGTCGACCGAGCTAGTTTGGTTGCTGGTTTTGTAGGACAAACAGCGATTAAAACCAAACAAAAAATCGACGAAGCGATTGGTGGTGTTTTATTCATTGATGAGGCTTATGCATTAAACCAGAAAGGCGGAAATGATTTTGGTGGTGAAGCCGTTGAAACACTGTTAAAAAGAATGGAAGATTCTGCTGGCGAATTTGCTGTCATTGCTGCGGGTTACCCTGAACCAATGAGAAAATTTGTGGAATCAAATCCAGGGCTAAAATCTAGATTTGACAGAACGATTGAGTTTAAGGATTTTACGACTGAACAGTTGCTTGAAATTGCTATGTATTTGTTCAAAAAAGAAAAATTTGAAGTGGAGGAAGAGGCTGTTGAGTATTTGAAAAAATACATTGAAATGCTTGTAAATAGTAAGGACAAGTATTTTGGAAACGGTCGTGTGATGCGTAACACTGTAAAAGAGGCTGTTAAGCAGCAAAATTTGCGTTTGTCGGAAATTCCTACAGAAGAACGAACGGATGAAATGATGAAAACGATAACGCTTGACGATGTTAAAGTATTCGATGAAGAAAAAGCTTGGAACATTGGCGATAAAACCAGAGTTGGTTTTAGAAGAGGGATGTAAAATTTCAAACATAATATCATCAATAATTGATGATTATTGATATAAACCCCTCCCAAAATCAAAGATTTTGGGAGGGGTATAATATCACCCCTTCGGGGTTCTGCGGATTTTTGTTATCATTTTTTATGATAATACCATCCCTTTGGGATTCCCTTTTAACTTTGATAATATCATCCCTGCGGGATTATCGGGATTTACTTTTAATTTCTTTGATTATTTCATTACTGCGGGATTTTTTGGATTTCCCTTTTTACTTTGATAATATCATCACTGCGGGATTTTTTTGGATTCCATTTTAACTTTGATAATATCATCCCTGCGGGATTTTTTGGATTCCATTTTTAACTT
>JAHDGP010000080.1:9283-13226 GCA_020627525.1 Bacteroidota bacterium | reverse complement strand
ACTGATAATCTATTAGACAGGCTGGATGAAGTGGAACTGAATTTCATCATTACATTTGGGAGATCAGGTTCTACTCTGTTGCAAGCTATGCTCAATCGCCATCCAAATATTTTGGCAACACTAGAGCAGCATTTCTTTTTGGTTAATTACAAATATTTTCATACAAAAACAAACTGGAATGATGCTGATGTAAATCTCTTTGTTAAAAATATTTGGCTGAGAAAAAAGGAAATGGCTTATTTGTGGAAAATAGATGAACTGAGGCTTATAAAACAATTAAAAACATTAAGGGCTAATGACAAATTAAGTTACAAAAATGCCTGTAAGCTGGTTTATATGAATCATCAACAGTTCAACCAAAACACTAAAATTATCATTGATAAAAATCCAATTTATCTAGCACATACAGACAAAATTTTAAAAGTTTTTCCTTCAGCTAAAATCATACTTTTATTAAGAGATTACCGAGCATTTTACGCCTCTATTAAAAACTATCAGTCCAAACCATTTAATTCAAACTTTGCCTATTTGACCAGTTGGAAAATTGGAGCAAAAAGACTTATAAAGCAACTGGACAAAGGCAGCTTAAATCACTTTGTTGTAAAGTACGAAGAGTTGATTAACCAACCTGAAAACACGCTTCAAAAAATAGCTTCTTATTTATCTTTAGAGTATTCTGCTCTCATGTTGGATTATCAATCCAATGATTCCTTTAACTCAGAAAAAATGAAAACAAAAAAAAGATCTTTTCAGCATATGATTGAAAAGAATCACGGTAATATTAATAAACCAATAATGGAAAGTAATGATCAAAAGTGGAAAAAACAATTATCACAAAAAGAAATTGAAACATTAGAGTTATTTTTAGGTAAACAGGGTGTTTCTTTTAATTATTTTCCAAGCAAAAACATTTCCACTTTCCAGAAATTTTTGTTTTACATATCCAACATCCCAACTTTTATAATAAATTATTTCAAAGCATTTGTTTTTGTAGATTTAATATTTAGATTTCCCTTTTTTATTCATCGTTTCATCGTTCAAAAAGGCAAAAAAATAATCCAACAAAGAAATAAATAGTTATTAAAATGAGCTTGATGTTTGACACAATTGAAAAGGTTGATAATATAAAAATAAATTTTATTATTGGCAGAGGGCGCTCTGGTACTACTTTGCTGTCTTCAATTCTCAATAAATACGATCAAGTTTTAGCGACCCATGAAAATCAATTTATGTTGGTTTTTTATAAAAAATTTAGCAAGAAAAAAGAATGGCGAAAAGCAGACATAGATTTCATCTTAGACAATTTATGGATTAAGCAAAATATGATGAGCTTACTGTGGAAAATTGATATGGGCAAACTAAAAAAGACGCTCTACCATTTTCTACCAGAATTGAATTTTAGTAGGATGTGCAAAATAATTTATTGTTCTCACATTAATTTTTTACCGACAAATACAATCATCATAGATAAAAACCCTATTTATTCTTTTCATGTAAAAAAATGGAAAAGTTTATTTCCCAATGCAAAGTTCATTATTTTAATAAGGGATTATCGTGCTCAATATTTATCTATGAACAACAATAAAATGAAACCATTCTTGAAAAACAGGTTTCAATCTTATTGGAATTACACCTATGATTCTATTTTAAATAACACATCACTAACAAATGAAAATAGCATTATTGTAAAATATGAAGACCTCATTCTAAACACTGAAAATAAAACTTCTGCTCTTCTATCTTTTTTGAATATTGACCCTAATAAAATTAAGTCAAAGAATTCTAAATATATTACAATTAATCAAACAGATTCAATAATTGAAAAAGTTTTTTTAGAAAGACATCAAAACGTAAACAAACCAATTAGTCCTTCCAATATAAATAAATGGCAAAAAGAATTAACAGTTGATACCATAAAAAATTTAGAGACTAATAATGGTTATATCGGTTCACAATTTGATTATTCACTAACTCAAATTAAAGAATCAAAGCCATCAAGCATCCCATTCTACAAAAAACAATTCATTTTACTTTTTACGAAATACATTTTTATGATTCCTATTTCTATTCAAAGATTTGCATATAGTTTGGTAAGAAAAAAGATAAACAAACAAATACAAAAATCCTCAAACAATCTATAAATGAATCCTTGGTACATTATACAAGACTATGGAATAAAGAACTATGATGGTTCTGATCCTGCTTTTTATAATCCAAATGATTTTGAATGGACAGAAGATTTGAAAAAAATTGGCAAACCATATTAGATGAATTTCAACCGTGGATTGAGGATATAAACAAAGGAGAATTAAAACCTTACTACAATGATGAAATTCAGTTTCCACCACAAAAATGGAAAACCATTGGTTTGATGTTTTGGGGTAAAAAAAATAAAAAAAATTGGGATCTTTTTCCTGAAACAACCAAAATAATGTCAAAAATTCCAGGCTTGGTTGGGGTAAGTTTGAGCTTATTAGAAGCAGGTGCCGAAATAAAACCACATGGAGGAGAAACAAATGGCATTATACGTTGTCACTTGGGTTTAAAAATTCCAGACGGATTGCCCAATTGTGGCTTTAAAGTTTTGAACGAGCAAAGAAGCTGGCAAGAGGGCGAATTGATAATGTTTACAGATGCCCATCATCATACTGCTTGGAATAAAACAGGCGAAAACAGATTTATTCTTCTATTTGATATTATCAAACCTGAATTTGAAAGTCGTAAAGATGAAATTTGCAGGTCTGTATTGGCAATGTTGAGTATGGATTTTGTAGCCAGAAAATTGGACCTCAAATTTATTTACAATGCTCCTAAAAAAAGACAATTGTTTCTCTTTAAAATATTTAAGCTGATTTGGTGGTTTTATTTACCAATACACAAGTACATAAACCTGAGTTAAGAAGCCACTGTTTTTTCTTGCTGTTTTTTAATATACTCCTCTAACAAACCCAAGTCTGCTAAATGCACCAAGTTTGTATCTTCTTTGTGTTTTGCCATTGATTGCCAAACAGTAGGATTTGTATTAGTTAAATCCAATAAGAAAAATAAAGAAGAACTTTTTAAAGAGGTCGCATAAGACAGCCAACGATACGCCACACCAATACTCGGACTTAAGTTTTTTACCGCGTGCCACATAAAGGGTGGAATGTATAAAACATCGCCAGGCTTTAAAACAAAATCGTAATAATCAATATATTCAAAGGCAGGGTATTTTTCAAAATCTGGTTCATAACAATTAAACGGTTCTCCTAAATACCCATTTCCACTTCTGTATAAATTTTTTCCTGGAAAAGGATCAATAACAGGTGAGTACTTAAGGTCATACATAAACCAATGCTTCTCACCAAAAGCTTGCGTGAAAAAATTACTACCAAAATTGCTGTGCAAGTCTGACTCAGTATCTGTCCCACCAATAAAAACCTGAAACACTTCAAATTTAGTGGAAGGATTGCTGGCAGAGCGCAACCACTTGTAATCAAAGTCATTCAGATGTTCGGGATGCCTTCTAAGCAATGGGTAAAAACGATAATATTTGGAGCCGCCAGAATTTATATTGTCAATAATATCAGCGAGCGTCATTTGCTCGTATTTATTATTGCGACGATCCGCATTGTCAATTAACAATATTTCATCTTCACCGTGTAAATCTTTGAAATAATCTAAAGACCAGTCTTGGGCACATTTCCAGTTGCTTGCAACTTGTTCAATAATTACAGGCTTGGCTTTTTTCACATATTCATTGAGAATTAAATCAGGATCGTAATTTTTAAGTCTATCTGGTTCCAGTTTTTTTCCTTTACCACTTTTAGATACTTCATTTAAAATATCCCCTTCAAGTTTTTTTCTAGTATTCAGGAAATATTTAAACGCTTTGTCCCTGCCAATTTTATGATCAAAAATTTGCCAACAATTGTACTTAAACTGAGTCCATTTGTTAATAGGG
>JAHDGP010000080.1:2289-9183 GCA_020627525.1 Bacteroidota bacterium | reverse complement strand
CTAATGATTTTTCTTTATTTTTATTCTTTTCTATATAATCATCTATCAAACCCATATCCATTAAATGCACAATATTGGTATCTTCCGCATGCATATTAAAACACTTCCAAATAGTTGGATTTATCATTGTCATATCCATCGAAAAAAACAATGGTGACGATCTAAATGCGGCAGCATAAGAAATCCATCTGTAAGCAACTCCGATACTGGGAGATAAGTTGATTACATTGTGATACATAAAGGGAGGCACATACAAAACGTCTCCAGCATCCAAGGTTACATCATAATAATCTACATATTCGTAGCCTGGGTAAGTCTCATAATCTGGATTAAAAAAACTAAAAGGTTTTCCAGCATATCCATTTCCACTTCTTGTCAGCCTTATACTTGGAAAAGGGTCAACTATTGGGGTAAATTCTTGCCCCACCAATACCCATCTCTTTTGACCGTGCGCTTGCGTAAAAAAGTTGCTACTAAATCCACAATGAATATCGGTTTCCGTTTGGTCTCCTCCAATAAAAGTATGAAACACCTCTACTTTAGAAACACCCCGATCAGAGTTATGTCTCAACCATTTGTAGTCAAAATCATTAATGTGTTCTGGATGTTTTCTCAACAATGGATAAAAACGATAATACTTAGCACCACCGTTGTTCATATTATCAATTATATCTCGAAGGTGTGTAATTTCAAATTTATTATTTTTCCTATCAGAATTATCAACAAAAACTATTTCATCATCGCCATGCAGTTCTTTCAAATATTCAGGAGACCATTTTTTCACACAATCCCAATCCTTCGCCAACTGCCTTAACACAAAAGGCTTATTCTCTTTTATAAGCTTAGCAATTTGTTCTTTATCTTTATATACAATTTCTTTAATGCCTAAGTTTTTTCCTTTAGGTCTTCTTTGAATTTCTTTAACCAGTTTTTGTTCAAAGTTTTTTCTAGGCTTTAAAAACCACTTGAAAGCTTTGTCCCTTCCAATTTTATGATCGAACAATTGCCATAGATCATATCTAAATCGAGTAAATGTATTTATACCACTATAATTCATGATGCTTAGGTTTTAGCCAATTGCATTTTTTGCTCCTTCAAGTATTCTTCCAACTGCCCTGTCTCTGCCAACTGTAACAAGTTAAAATCTTCTTTGTAAAATTTAATTGATTTCCAAATAGGAGGATTGTATGCCAACAAATCGAGCATTGCATAAAAGGGAGCACTTGCAAAACAGTAAAAAGGATTAATCCATCTATACCCTACCCCAATAGAATCCGCAACATTTTTCACTGTATGCCAAACATAAGGAGGATTCCATAAAATATCTCCTGTTCTTAAATCTGCTTCGTATCCGTGAATATATTTATACTGAGGAAATTTTGTATTTTTTTCTGCAAAGGGATCAAAGGGTTTTGCTCCAATATAAGGAGCATAACGATAAATATTTTGAGCGGGATGTGGATCAACAATCGGGGTGTAATAATCATCGTACAAAAACCACTTTTTCTCACCGTAAACTTGCACAAACAGATTAGGTGGAAAGGCATTGTGTAAATGTGTAATGGTTCCTTTTCCTCCTATAAATGCTTGAATGGATTCTCCAAAAGAAAGTTTTTGTCTTTGTTCACGCAACCACTTTATATCGAAATCAACCAATCTTTCTGGATGTCTGTTGAACAATGGATAAAAGCGATAATATTTACTTCCACCATCTCTAATATTGTCAATTACATCACGCAATGTTTTCACATCTTTATCCGCAACTTTATCTTCTAGAAGAACAATTTCATCATCGCCATATAAATCTTTTATATAATCTAAAGACCAATTTTTGCAACAAGCCCAATCCTTGGCTGCCCCTTCTAATATTACAGGTTTTCTGGTTTGTACATAATTTTTGTAGAAATGTTCTTTGCTTTTGAATTTGATTCTATCGACTGGTTCAACCGTTCCTTTGCCAGCTTTGATAAGAGATTTAAGGGTGTTTATTTTATTTTTTTCTCGCTTTCTTCCAAATAATTTGTCTGTCTTTTCCCTTCCAATGAAATGGTCAAAAAATTGTAATAGAGCGTATGTTCTTCTATCACTTGGTTTCATATTTGGCGTTACATGGCTCCTCATCTTATTGTTCTTCAATTACAAGGTTTGGATATTCCGAAGATAATGATTTATTTAGAAAGTTTTCCAAAAAGTATTGCATATAGCCAGTTTTTTTTTCTTCTTTGGAAAATATTAATAAAGGAGAATTGTTATCTAAAGTCATTATGGCTTTTACCAACAATGGTCTTTTTTTAATATAAGACTTTTTAGTTAATTTATATAACTGATTTTGTTCATTTTCCTGATTTGGTTCCAATACATACCCTAACATTTTGTTAAATTGTTTGGCTCTCTTATTTGTAACTAAGATTTTAGCATAGGCATACTTAAAATTACAATAAATAAATGACAGTTCTATCAAAGCCATTGATAGTTTTACTGGAACAATACTGTTCAAAATTGATTGTTCCCATATAAAAATACCTCCTTCTCCAACTGTTTTACTTGAGTCAAAACCTTTTCCGCTAATGAGTCCAATACATTGATTATTATATTCAGCAATAAAAAACAAATTGTCGTTGGTATTGACTTTTTCAAACCAGTCTAATTGAGCTTCATAAGTTATTGGTTCATTGTTTTCCATATATTGTGTAATGGATGGATGATTCCGCCAATACCTGACCAGTTCCAAATGTTCTCTTTGGAGTCTAATGAAACGCATTCCGTAGTTTTCATAAATCATTTTAAGATGCTCTTTATTTCGTAGACTGGTTGATTGTTCAATATTGAATATATTCTTCTAAGATACTCTCCTATCAAACCCAGTGCAAATAAAATCATACTTGTTGAAAATAAAATGGACACAATAATTGAAGTATAACCCAAAGGGGTGTTGTTTATCAATTTTGCATAGACCCGATACATTCCAAATAAAAATGTAAAAAAAGATAGAACAAAAGCAAAGTAACTCATTGCTTTTATAGGAATTGAAGAGAAAAAAAACAGAATATTTGTAAGCAATGAAAACAAGCCTTTTTTTTGATAACCACTAATTGGCTTTTGAGATTTAAAATGATCTACTTTCACAAATTCAATGGATTGGGTATACCACATTAAAACCCTGTCAATAAAAATAAAATGATGCGGAAATTCTAGCAACCTATCCGTTAATCTTTTACAAATCAATCGAAAGGAAGATTTAGTAGACCTTTCTTTTTTTATTTTTTCTCCTGAATTAACAAATGTTTTATTTAGCAAATTAAAAAAAACACCACCTTTGGTCCGGTTAAATTCTCCACTAACCACATCAGCCTCCGTTTCTTTCTGCCGCCCAATCAACAAGGGAATCTGGTTAGGATAAATTTCCAAATCATCATCCATTGTAATCACCCAAGGTGCATTTACATATCGAAAACCACATACCGTTGCATTGTGTTGACCGTAGTTTCGAGATAGACGAATAGCAACAGTATTTTCTTTATTTTTTTGATAAATTTCTTGAACATACTTCCAAGATTGATTCGATTTACTATCATCCACCAAAATCAATTGATAGCTTTTGTTTAGATCAGTGAAGGTCTGTTCCAACAAATCAGCAAGCTCTATTAATATTCCATTGTTTTCAAAAACAGGAACAACAACAGCATAGTCATATTTATAATCAACATCATTCATTGTTTACTAATCGTCAAACCGCCATCTAAAATAATATCTGTTCCAGTAATCCATTTAGAAGCATCCGATAATAAAAACACCACTGCATTTGCAACATCGACAGGCTCACCAAATCCCAGAGGATATTGTTTGCGATGGGCTTCCAGACTTTCTCTGCTAGCTGCATTTGCTGTCACTTCCATAATATTGGTTTCAACCAAACCCGCCTTTATGCAATTAGACCTAATACCTTTGTGCGCCATTTCAATAGCAACGCTTTTACTGTACGTTTCCAAAGCGGCTTTAAAACTGGTGTATACTGCTCCTCCCTTAAAAGGATGGTGACTAGAGATAGAAGATATAAAAACCAAAGAAGCAGCTTTATTAATTTTTTTTTGCTTGAATAATATACGATTCAATTCTACTGGAACATAAAAATTTATTCCTGCAACTTCTTCTATTTTTTCTCTTTTTAAAAATTGAATAGGCAATGGTTTAACTATGCCAGCACTGTGAACTATGCCATCTAAAAAATCAATACTATTTACTAAATTTTCTAACTCTTTATTATCTGTCAAATCAGCTTTTATGGCAATGTGCTCATTGGCTTTAATGTTATTCAGCACTTGATTTAATCGTGTTTCATTTCTGCCAGTCAACACTAATTGCGCACCTAGGCTACTTGCCAATTCAGCAGTTGCTTTTCCGATTCCATTTGAAGCACCTGTTATTAATATTTTTTTCCCTTCTAGTGTAAAATTCATTTTTTACTTTCCCCCTTTCTAAGTAAAACGAAATAAATAACTTGTACCAATTGTCTTCGATATTTTCCGAGATTCTTCGTTAAAAATACTCGCCGTAGCCCTGCTATGCCTGCGTTTTTTGCCTAAAATCTCGAAAAATCTCTTTGACAAACTTGGCTCAACTTATTTTTTTCATTTTACTAAGATAAATGAAAACAAATTGCCAGACATATTTTTCACTAATTTAAACTATAAATAAACACTATTCAAAGAAGTTGTTTAAAATGATCATCTAATACAAAATTAAACATATAATGTCGTACAAATTCAGTTTTAAAACTTCAATATCATCGTTAAAAATACTCACCGTAGCTAGGCTATGCTTGCGTTTTTTGTCCCAGCGGGGAACCGCTTGATCTTGAACCTTTAATTCCCAAATTTCATACGACATTATATATTCAAATTCGTATAAGAAACAAAAAAACCCATTCACAAAAATGAATGGGTTTAAAATATATTAAAAAAACCAAATATTAAAATCTACCACCGTTTGCATTACAATTGATAACCAACTCAAAAGTACATGGTGGTGCTGTCGTTAGAGGTGGACACCCTGGACTTGTCAGAGTGTACTCCAAAGTATAATTTCCTGGAGGCGCATTGGATAAATCCAAAGTAGCTCCCATTCCAGGGTCTTGGTTTCCAACAACAAAGCCTGCTGCTGAGCCTCCAAAAACGCCTGTTGCTCCAACATTGTTTGCATCCATTGGCATTAAATCAATTGGACCCATCAAAGCACAAAAGTCAATTGAACCAGTTGGACAAGTAAAACTTGGAGCTGGAGAAAATGATGTAGTTGCGCAAGAAGCTGGAAGCGTATTTCCAAATGTTGCATTACAAGCAGGAATAAAACCTGGGTCATAACTGTATGTTAAATCTTGAACATCATCTGGATTGTCACAACCAGGGTCCATTGGAGTATTTCCAGTTTCTGAATAACAAATATCACCATTTTCAGCTGTAATGCTTACTGATGAAGGAGTTCCACAGCTTCCTGAAACCTCTTCCAAACCAAAGTTGTTTGCATCTGGATAAACATTGACATTTTCATTTATGGCTAAATCCGTATAACAACTAATGGCAGGGCTTCCAAATAAGGTTTCCAAGTCTGCTGCTGAGTAAGTATCCGTAAAATTTTGAACCGCTACAGCACAAGTCATATTCGCAGCCGCATCATAAGTGCGTTCATCGCATACATTTCCTACTGCATCTGTAACTTGGAATGTTACAACTGTAGCATCAGCCGTACAAGCATCTACTACATTTATAACATTGGCAGTTGGTTGAGCTGGATAGACTGTTACACTTTCCGATCCAGTAACATCCGTATAACATGAAAGACCAGCAGGAACAGTACTAATCATTTCCAGTTCGGCAACTGTCCAAGTATACGTTATGTCTTCGCTTACAGTCGCACAAGTCGTGTTGGCACTCGCATCATATCTATTTATAGCACATACTGTATTTACATCAGAAGCAAGAAGAGCAACAACAAGCACCTCCTCTGCTTCACTACACGCCATTCCAGCATTGGATAATACAAAGCCAACATATTGACCAGGGTAAACCGTTACCATAAAACTAAAGTCATCAAACTCTTCGGCTGTTCCTGCAGCATTGGGATCTGAACACTGTAACCTACCATATATTGTTATCATAAGTGGATTACAAGTTGTATTGGTCGGTGGTCCGTTATAAGGAATGGTATAACCTGCATCCATAAAATAGCTAAAGGTTCCTATATTATTCCCTGTTGCATTTACTTCTGTTTCGACCGTTGCAAAATCTGGATCTGTACCAGAACAAATCTCTTGAGCTGCAATGGCAGGCGCTATATCTGGACAGTCTATACAGTTCACTGGGGCGCAAGTTGCAGCTATTGTTCCTGAGTAAGCCATATTACAAGCAGTCGGAAATCCAGGATCATAATTGTAGTTCAATGGAGCCGTACTATCTGTATCTGGACAAATTCCCGCCGGTGGAACTGCACCTGTATCTGTAAAACAAACTTCTCCACCAGCTGTTGCAATACTTACTGTTGCAGCTGTACCACATCCACCTGGGGTTTCTGTTACTACAAAAGTTGAGGCATCGGGATAGACATTTACATTTTGATTGAGTGCTATATCCGTATAACAACTAACGGCAGGAACCGAAAACAGGGTTTCTAGCTCTGCTGCTGTATAAGTATCCGTAAAATTTTGAACTGCTACACTACAAGACGTATTGACTGTTGCATCGTAAGTTCGATCATCACATACATTGCCATTGGCATCTACAATTTCAAAAGTAACAACAGAAGCATCACCTGTACAAGCATCTACTGCATTTACATTAGCAGTAGGTTGAGCTGGATAGACTGTTACACTTTCCGATCCAGTAACATCCGTATAACATG
>JAHDGP010000080.1:0-2189 GCA_020627525.1 Bacteroidota bacterium | reverse complement strand
TATAAGGAATGGTATAACCTGCATCCATAAAATAGCTAAAGGTTCCTATATTATTTCCTGTTGCATTTACTTCTGTCTCCACAGTAGCAAAATCAGGGTCACTACCTGAACAAATCTCTTGAGCTGTAATGGCAGGCGCTATATCCGGACAATCTATGCAACCTGTTGGTGCACAATTTGCCGCAACGGTACCTGTAAAAGTAGCATTACAAGCTGCTGCAAAACCTGGATTATAACTGTAGTTCAATGGAGCCATACCAGACGTACTTGGACAAGTTCCTGCTGGAGGAACTGCTCCAGTATCTGTAAAACAAACTGTTCCACCAGCTGTTGCAATACTTACTGTTGCAGCTGTGCCACAACCACCAGGGGTTTCTGTTACTACAAAGGTTGAGGCATCGGGATAAATAGTCACCATAAAACTTCCTGCTACAGAAGGACCATCTCCTGTTCCATTACAATCTGCATCACATTCATATAAATAAAACAGTTCTATCATAGTTGATGCGCAAGTATTATTCGCAAAATCTACTGCCGTTGGGGCAACCAATGCAGTTGCACTTGTTGACAAACCTAAATCTGTTAAAAATTGCGATGCCCCTGTAATTTCACCTGCTGTACCTTCAAATTCTGTTATTGCAGCTGTTGGTATATCACCAGCACAAACATCCACATCAGCTTTTACTCCTGTTGCTACAGGACAACACTCTAAAGGTGGAGCAGTTACGGTAACATCAATCCCAGGATCATCATCAAAATTGGTAATAACCATTAAATAGACATCTCCAACCTCAGATGTAGCAGGCATAGAAATGGTACCTCCAGGAGCAGTGGTAAAATCACATCCCACCTCATTTGCAGGAGAAATTCCACCTGCACAAGCAGCCAATGCATCTGCTGGAGTATCAAAAGGTCCCCAAGCCACAAAATCTGTATCACAAGAGGGGGTGTTGGAAATGGTGATTGTACCTCCTCCACCTTGGTCATCTATCAAGAAAAACCAAGTGGCATTTGGGTCACCACCCACACAAGATGAACTTTCACCAGCAATTGGGTCATTGCCTTGACCACTGCCTATTTCAAAAGAACCACAGGCAGGGTCATCACATAATTGGGTTGCATCAGCACAAGTAGCACCTTGAGCAAATGTTTCATTATAGGAATCGTATAGAAATAAAATTGATGCGAACAGTATTGAATATATTATTTTTTTCATTTTGGTGTTTTTATTTTTCGTAATGTGAATTTTTAGTCAAGTAAATTTGACTTTATGAAGTCTCCCAGTTCAGCTGCACTTAAATTATTTTGCTGCATATAATTTTGAAGCGTTGCTTTAGCATTATTTATTCCAGCTATTATTTTAGCATCAACTTGACTTGCTGTTATAGATTTTTTTGCTACTATTGAAAATACTTTAGTTACTCCGTCATTTTTTCTGGATACACTAATTATGTCAGGATCTTTTTCGATCTCTTTCATGACAAAATACCTTAATGCAGGACTGGCTTGAAAGTTTTGATGCAGTTGACTCTTAAATGAATCTGTTGAAATTGTCTCAAAAGTATTTGAGTCATTTCCAGAGCTTTTGAGGACAATATTTTGCGAACTACAATTTTGACTAAGCAATTGAAAACTTAAAATAAAAATTGAAATGAAAAATAAAATTTGCTTCATAACATTTTGGATTTTATATATATTTTATAATAATTTAAAATTTGACAGACTTCGTCCACCTTCCCAAAATGTAAATTTTGTTTTGGGAATTTGAATCAATAAATGATCCCTAGAAGTTGCTGAGGTTTTTTTGGGAACGTTGGTTTAGTAATAGTTGAAAAACAAGATACACCTTTATGCTAAAAGATTTTTCAACTTTATAATTCAAAAACTAACCTTATGATTAAAATACAATCACATTGTGTTGTTATAAATAGAATGTAATTTAGGAACAACTCAAAAATAACTGCCCATTTTGACAACTATCTTTTGATTTTTTTTCTGCATTATTTTTTAACCGTAGCCCGGGCTATGCTAAAAAAAAATGCCTTGAATAAAACCAAAATACAATAATCAAATTTATGAGCTGTTCCTTAATAAAGTTACTTTAATATAAATATAAATAGATTTTTAGTTAAAAATAATGTAAATTTTGATTAGAAATTTGATTACATAAACCTGCCTCCTAAATAAAT
>JAHDGP010000079.1:7379-13245 GCA_020627525.1 Bacteroidota bacterium | reverse complement strand
TAAAGCCGTAGCATGCTACGGCTCAACGAAAAGATAAGCCATAGCATACTACAACTCAACAAAACCAAAACATGAAAAACACCAAAACCATAAAAATAACCCGAGAAAAAAACGGGAAACTAAACTCTACCGAAGACATCGTTGCGGTAGAAGACCCACTAGAAATACGAATACAAAGTCATGATCAATCAATGGATAAAGCAATATCCATAACGATGCGTACACCAACGAACGATAAAGAATTGGCTATTGGCTTTTTGGTTACAGAAGGAGTCATATCCACCAAAAATCAAATCACAGATATAGTAGAAAGTAGCCCAAATGTTACCACCGTTTGTTTGGCGGCAAACACCAAAGTATCCATACAAAAAACGGAAAGAAACTTTTATACCACTTCAAGTTGCGGTGTTTGTGGCAAAGCCTCAATTGATGCAATAAAAGTCCAATCTAGCTACAAATTGGAGCAAGGAAAGCCAGAAATAGAAAAAAGCATTCTATTCAACCTCCACAAATCCTTAAAAGAGCAACAATCATTATTTACAAAAACAGGTGGAATCCATGCAGCAGCAATTTTCAATCTAAAAGGAGATTTGGAATTTTTAAGGGAAGATGTTGGAAGACATAATGCATTGGATAAAATAGTTGGCAATGCCTTTATGAAAAATCTTTTACCTTTGAATGATAAAATTTTGTTACTTAGTGGAAGAGCAAGTTTTGAGCTAATTCAAAAAGCTTCGATGGCAGGAATATCCATAATAGCAGCAGTTGGGGCACCATCAAGTTTAGCAATTGAATTAGCAGAAGAAAACCAGCATACATTAATTGGATTTTTAAAAGAAAACAGTTTCAATATTTATTGCGGTCATGAAAGAATCAAAAAGTAAAAATATAAAAATATTTTCTCCAGAAGAATTAAGTAAAATGAAGTTGAGCAAACCTCCTAAAAATAGTGTAGGAATGCCAGCCATTTTATCATCAGTCAAACAAATGAGGCAATACATGAATCCAAAAGATGCATTGAATCTCAGTTTGAAAATGAATCAAAAAGACGGCTTCGACTGTCCTGGCTGCGCTTGGCCTGATCCTGATGATGATCGCTCAAGTCTTGGTGAGTATTGTGAGAATGGAATAAAAGCAATCGCTGAAGAAGCCACCAAAAAATCATTAAGTGTTGATTTTTTCAAGCAAAATTCAATTCAATCACTCTCAAACAAGTCTGATTTTGAATTAGGAAAATTGGGGCGATTAACAGAACCAATGGTTTTGCGCGAAAACAGTGATCATTATGAATCTATTGAATGGGAGGAGGCTTTCAAATTGATTGCCAATGAATTAAACGGATTGAATTCACCAGACGATGCAATATTTTATACATCAGGCAGAACGTCAAATGAAGCCGCATACTTGTATCAATTATTTGTCCGTGCCTTCGGCACGAACAATTTACCAGACTGTTCTAATATGTGCCACGAGTCTAGCGGAGTA
Source organism: Bacteroidota bacterium (assembly GCA_020627525.1). Classification (GTDB taxonomy): domain Bacteria; phylum Bacteroidota; class Bacteroidia; order Chitinophagales; family UBA2359; genus JAHDGP01. Next base: position 11,760 of record JAHDGP010000079.1, on the reverse strand, counting down.
GCTCTATCGCAAACTTTAGGAATAGGAAAAGGCTCTGTCACTTTAGAAGATTTGCACAAAGCGGAACTCATCATTGTAATGGGACAAAACCCAGGAACGAACCATCCTAGAATGTTGTCAGCATTGGAAAAATGCAAAGGCAATGGTGGAAAAATAATAACGGTAAATCCATTACCCGAAGCTGGCTTGATGAATTACACCAATCCGCAATCCCCATTAAAAATGTTAACGAATGGTGTTTCATTGACAGATTTATTTTTACCAGTAAAAGTAAATGGCGATGTCGCATTTCTAAAAGCTGTTATGCGTTTATTACTTGACAAAGAAGAAACAAATCCAGGAAAAATATTTGATCATAATTTTATAAAGACGTTTACAGAAGGATACCAAACATTTATTAATGATCTAAAAAAATATTCTTTTGAAGAATGTGTAAAGGAAAGTGGCATTCCTAAAGAAGATATTATCCAAGCAACGGAAATGATTACTGATTCAAAAAAAATAATCATCTGTTGGGCAATGGGAATCACACAACATGAAAATGGAGTAGAAAACATAAAAGAAATTGTAAACTTACTTTTACTAAAAGGAGCTGTTGGAAAGCCAGGGGCAGGCACTTGTCCTGTAAGAGGACATAGTAATGTTCAAGGAGATCGAACAATGGGAATTTGGGAAGCACCAAAAAAAGCATTTTTAGATAATTTAGAAAAAGTACATAAAATAAAAGCTCCAAGAGAACACGGCTTGGCAACCGTACCTGCAATAAACGCAATGCATAAAGACAAAGGCAAAATATTTTTTGCAATGGGTGGCAACTTTATAGGTGCGACGCCTGATACGGCATTTACAGCAAAAGCCATTCAAAATTGCAACTTGACTGTTCAAGTTTCTACCAAACTGAATCGTTCACATTTGATAACAGGAAAAAAAGCTTTGATCTTACCTTGTTTGGGTAGAACAGACAAAGACTTTCAAGATTCTGGAGAACAATTTGTCAGTTGTGAAAACTCTATGGGAGTTGTACAGTCCTCTAAAGGCATTTTAAATCCACCATCAAAAAAATTAAAAAGTGAAGTAAAGATTATAGCAGACTTAGCCTCTGCTACCCTCCCCACTTCGCCAATTGACTGGCAAAAATTAGCAGCTAATTATGATCTAATTCGTGATGCCATAGAACAGGTAATTCCAGGATTTGACAATTACAATGAACGGGTCAGAAAACCAGGTGGTTTTTATTTGCCCAATGGAGCGAGGGAGCGAAAATTTAATACTAAAAATGGAAAAGCGAATTTTTCAGTAAATACAATTCCTAAAAATGAATTAGCAGATGAGGAGTTTGTAATGATGACCGTTCGCAGCCACGATCAGTTCAATACAACCATTTATGGAATGGATGATCGTTACAGAGGCATAAAAAATGAAAGACGTGTCGTAATGATGAACAAAGAAGACATTAAAGAATTAGGACTAAAAGCACATTCTGTCGTTGATCTTACAAGTGAGTTTAATGGGGTTAAACGGTTTGCCAAAACCTTTGTCATCGTTCCTTATCCGATTCCAAGGAGAAATATTGCCACATATTTTCCTGAAGCCAATCCATTGGTGCCAATTGATTCTTTTGCAAAAGGTAGTATGACGCCCTGTTCTAAGTTTGTAAGGGTTAAAGTAGTTGCTGCGAGTGTCTGAATGTCGCTTCGAGAACCTCAGCGACCGAACGCTTTTTCATTGAGCAAAGTCGAAATGAGGTCATTGAGCAAAGCCGAAATGAGGTCATTGAGCAAAGCCGAAATGAAAACAAATAGTTGAACCAATTGGTCCAACTATTTGAAAGTAAGTAAATAATCACAATAGCAGAAAAGGAATACCGCTAAACTTAAATCACCCATTCTGATTTATACCTAAATTTACACTGAATAAATCAGTAGAAAAAGTAAGTTTTGCCAATTTTCTTACAATCCCAAATAATAATAATATATGACAATTTTAATTGTGTGCAGATAAGTCGTTATTTATAGGTGTTTCCTAAAGTTTTGAAATAGGTTTTATCCTCTAAAACAAAGAGCCCTGAACAGGCTTTCGAACAATTTCAATAGATGGATGGTCAATATTTAAAGTTGAATTTAGCTTATTTATAAAGTACTGCGCCAATTCTGGACAATAATACTCATCTGGTTCATGTATCATAAAATATAGCTCCTGCAAGCCTCCATCACGCCAATATTTTATTCTGCTAACCCATTGGTCAATTCTTGAAAAATCTGATGGATGTAAGTTGTTTCCAACAAAACGGACAAACGTTTTAGGTCCAGATAAACGCATGTGTAAAACATCTCGTCTTCCGGCAGTATCAGTTATAAGCCCAACAGCTTTGTGTTCTGAAAGCATACTCATAGTTTCTTCCAAAATAAGTTTATCAGCAAACCAAGTTCCGTTTCGAAATTCTACAGCAATTTCAATATTGGTAGGCTTATTTTTCAAAACGTTTATAAGTGCATTTACTTCATTGGCAGCAAATGTAGGTGAAAGCTGCAAAAAGCAAGTACCCAAATTTTTGCCAAAAGCTGTAGCCATTTCATAAAAACGCTCTAACCAAGTTTCACAACCAACCAATTTATTATCGTGTGTAATTGCTTGATGAAATTTGGGGCAAAATCTAAAATCATCTCCAACCATAGCACACCATTTGTGCACAGTCTCTTTTGACTGAATACTGTAATGAGAACTATTCAATTCAACACAATTAAATTGCTTTGCATAATACTCTAAAAATTGATTCGCTCTCGCTTTTGTAGGATAGATTTTATCTTTCCACTCCTTGTTTCCCCAAGCCGGACATCCCACAAATATTTTCATATCCGTATTTTCTTTTCCAAGCTGATACAACAACCTTGCGTTTTTCTCATTCTTTAAGGGCAATGAAAAATCAATTGCATTTACTTCATCTACACGTCCAAATTTCATTCAACAGAGCATTAAAAAAGTGGTTTAGAAAAATTTTATATAAACAAAAATGCAAATATATAATTTCTAAACCACTTATTATCAATAGTGTAATTTAAATTTTATTAAAATTCAATCTAACTTTAACCTATGTCATTCATCACATTTTCTTGTTGCTTGATAGATTCCTTATGAATAGAATTGTACAACTCAGTCATAAAACGTTCTGTCAATCCTTTGTTTACTCCCAAGCTTTTTCTTTCTTTAAATATTTGATCCCAACGATCTTTTTGAAGAATAGTTATATTATTTTCTTTTTTACATTGCCCAATTTGTTTGGCAACATTCATTCTTTCCGATAATATTTCAATCAATTGTTTATCAATACCGTCAATCGTTTGTCGCATCTCAACAAGTTTTTCCAAAAAAGCTTCATTGCTAGTAGAAACATCTCTCAATAACAAGGCTTTTTTTATTTCCACCAAACGATCTGGTGTAATCTGTTGCTTAGCATCACTTAGAGCTTTGTCTGGAATAATATGAGATTCAATCATCAATCCATTAAAGTCTAAATCCAGGGCTTTTTGCGAAACAGGGTGAATCATTTCTCTCTTTCCTGTAATATGAGAAGGGTCGACAATAATTGGAAGTTCTGGAATTTTTCTTTTCAATTCAATAGGAATTTCCCAATGGGGATTATTACGATAAGCACTATTTCCATAAGTTGAGAAGCCTCTATGAATTGCACCAATTTTTGTTAAACCAGCAGCCTGTAAACGCTCCAAAGCACCTATCCATAAAGGTAAATCTGGATTAACTGGATTCTTTACCAAAACAGGAATATCAATTCCTCTCAAAGCATCGGCAATTTCCTGAACGGCAAAAGGGTTAACCGTCGTTCTTGCGCCAATCCATAATATGTCAATCTGTGCTCGCAATGCTTCATAAACATGTTTTGCATTTGCAACTTCTGTCGTAACGGGAACATTCAATGCTCGCCCAGCGTCTTTTAACCATTTCAGTCCAACACTACCTACTCCTTCAAAACTGTTGGGTCTGGTTCTCGGTTTCCAGATACCTCCACGAAGTACATCAATATTGGCATCTTTCAAGCCCATTGCCGTTTCCATAACCTGCGACTCAGTCTCAACACTGCAAGGTCCCGCAATTAAAATTGGTCGTTTATTTTTCAATCCCCATTCAGTAACAGGTGTTAATTTAAAATCCATAGTAGTATTCTATTAATATACTCGCAAGTATAGGTAATCATAGGTATATATCCAAATAAAAATTCAGTTTGAAATTTTTGTTTTATGAGGGGTATAATGATGAAGACATACTCGCAGACCATCTCGCAACCTTTCTATAGGAAGAAGGCTCCTAGTACAAATAAAATTTTGTTTTTCCAATAATTCCAACAATTATTTTTCAGATCCTTACT
>JAHDGP010000079.1:3030-7279 GCA_020627525.1 Bacteroidota bacterium | reverse complement strand
CTTTGTGTAAAAATTTTACGTGCTTTCCAACAGCTAAATAATGACACAGGGCAGCGTCTTTATCCACTAAAAGACCATCTCGCAACCTTTCTATAGGAAGAAGGCTCCTAATGCAAATAAAATTTTGTTTTTCCAATAATTCCAACAATTATTTTTCAGATCCTTACTCCACTATTTCAAATACTTGATCTTTGTGTAAAAATTTTACGTGCTTTCCAACAGCTAAATAATGACACAGGGCAGCATCCTTATCGAGCAGGCTTAAATATTCTTCAGAATTGAATTTGATTCTGAAATTTTCAAAATTGCTAATATCTTTCATTAGGTAAATATCCTCCCAGACACCATCGTATTTATAAAAAGCTCTTCCATTTACTCTTTTTATTTTGTTAGATATAAATATTTCATTGTCCTTTTTATCCAAATACTTTAATCTGTCCTGACCTGCATTTAGGCTCTCATAATTATTAGCTGAGTTCATTTTTGATAAGTCTCGACTTGATTGCACACTGCCTGCCCCCTCTTTTTTCATAAACAAATTATCATATCCTTCTAAAATCAATGTAAACAATTCTTTATTTTCTGTTAATCTCGTTAAAAAACCTTCATAACAATTTGAAGGATTCTCCAATTTCGCACCAGCCTCATCAATTAAAAATTTTGCAGTATAAGGTGTTATAATTCCATATACTTTAGAAAGTTCAATCAACTCATTAACCAGAGTTGTATCACTTTTTTGGCGTCTTAATTTGTCAATAATAAATGCTCCTCTTCTTGATGCCCATAAATATCCAACATGTTCATAATCAAGTTGCTCTTTTTCAAAGTTCAAATCAAATTCAAAATGTTGGTCAATGTTATTCATTTTTCCATCCATCAACAACTTCCCTTTTCCCCAGTCTAAATATCGCCCAAAAAGAGACAAAGCCTGTCCCTGGTATAAATCAGGTATTACCGTTGGAAAAGAATTTGAAGTACTTATTCCATCAAATTTTATTGAGACATCCGTGAGGATTGGGGAACTCACTTTGTTATAAAAGCTCGACAGTTTTAATTCAATATTTTCATCTGAAGAAATATAAGTAGCATAAGCATTGGTCATTTCAGTAATATTATCCAACAAATGTGCATTTAGATCGTCACCAATCCCAAAAGTAAATATTTTAGCATTGTTTTTATTTTTTCTTTGAACACTTTCTAATAATGCAGCTTCTTGCGTAACCCCCCTTGTTGGTTTTCCATCTGTAATAAAAACAATCATATAGGGTCTTGTTGGGTCTTGTTCCATCTTTAAAGCAATATCCAATGCCTCATCAATATTGGTACTGCCTCTGGCAACTAAAGTAGAAATATACGACTTCGCTTTTCGCAAATTGTCCTCATTATTGGGTTTCAATTCTTTAAACAAATGTTCTGCATCTGTTGAAAATCGTACCAAATTGAAATTGTCCTTTTCATTCAAATTATTCACGCAATAAAGCAATGCTCTTTTTGCTTGCTCCATTTTTTCACCAGACATACTACCTGAACAATCTAAAACAAATGTTATATCTTTCTCAACAATTTGTAAACTGTCAATTGCCATTGCAGGTGCAATATCAATCTGAAAAAAACCATCTCTTGCAATGCTAGGTTTGTAATTTAAAATATGACAACCTAAATCTCCCTCTTCAGTAGTAAAAAACAACTTTAGATCGTCTTTCAAATCGTAATTTTCTTTTGCAAAAGCCATTAATGCGTGATGATCATCTGTCCTTGCAATCTCCGCATCAAAAGCTGGGCAAAACAAACTCTTAATTGCAGACTTGGTATTTATAGCGGCTTTTACCTTAAAATCTTTCATCGGTAAAAACTCATCTTTATAAATATTAAAAGGCAGACAATATTCGATTCGATTTCCAATAGGAACCAACTCTTCTATCAAATTGATTTTCAAAAACTTACTAGTACCCGATTCAATTGTACCAACATCAATTTTTATAAGGTCTTGATCTGCATATTTCAGCAAGCTGGGATCTTGATATTTTCCTAAAATTTCTTTAAACAAATTCCTTACATGAAGACCAGAAATAATTTCTGTTTCAGCCTCAGCACCATTTAATGTAATGATTACTTTTTCTAATTTTGATTTTTTGGGAATTGGAAAATAATAAACACCAGTCATTTTACGACCAAAGTCATTTACAAAGGATTGTTCAATATTTGTAATTGCCCTGGTTTCATTAATGTCAATGGAAATGTCTAGTGATTTTTGGCAAAGTGTGTAGTGTTTTACTGGAGATAATTCCGTTTTTTTAAACTTCTTGCTATTCTCCACAATTATAAATCCAGCTGCACTGCAGCTAAGACCTAGGTAAGTAAGAATAAATATTAATATAGTCGTTCCGTAAAAAATTTGCTTCCCCATTATTTCACTGATTCAATTATTAAATCAAATAATATATACACATCTATAATTGTGCGACTTAACAAAATACAAACTTGCTTTTTCGATATTCTCCCTTATATATATACAAAAACTATGCTACACAACAACAATTTATGTAACTGGTATTAAATAATTGACATTGCCAAAATGCCTGTTTTTCTTGAATTCTTAACAGTTCAAATTTGGAATACAGACTTACAGAAATGTGGCAATTATTGATGGTTTCATACTTAAAACATCTACAAAATAGATAATTGAAATTAAAAATGTACTATAAACTTAATTTTTTTTAATATGAGAGAAGAATTTATCAGCTATATATGGCTAAACAAACTGATTGATTTGAACAATTTGAAAACCGTTAAAGGAGAATCAATACAAGTCATCAACAGCGGAAGTCTTAACACCGATTCTGGTCCCGATATATTCAATGCAAAAATTTGTATTGGAGATTTGGTTTGGGCAGGCAATATTGAAATACACGTTCTCGCCTCAGATTGGTACAAACACAAGCATCAAAATGATCCAAGTTACAACAGCATCATCTTGCATTTAGTCTACGATTACGATACTGAAATCAAAACAAAAGATGGCAGAATAGTACCTTGTTTGGCACTTAAAGGAAAGTTTGATATTGCTTTGTTTAAAAAGTTTGCAAGTTTAAAATTCAACACGAATTGGATTCCTTGTGAAAAAAACATTCATAAAATTTCTAATTTGACATGGATTAATTGTAAGGATAGAATGGCAGTTGAAAGATTGGAAAACAAAGCAGAATTTGTAGCAGCACTTTTTAAAGCAAAAAATAAAAATTGGGTAGAAACCTTTTATCATTTGCTGGCACAAGCAATGGGAATGAAAGTAAATGCACTTCCTTTTCAAATGCTATTCAATTCTATCTCTATCAAAACCATTCGCAGAAATTCCAACGATTTGTTTCAAACAGACACATTGCTTTTTGGACAAGCGGGTATGCTGGAACAGCCAATGAATGATTTATACCACGATTTATTGAGAGAAGAATTTGAATATTTTCGAAATAAATTAAAGTTAAAACCAATGAGTGGAAATATGTGGAAATACCATAGAATGCGACCTGCAAATTTTCCAACCATTAGATTGGCACAGCTCTCCTATTTATTAAGTTTTAAAATTGATTTTTATACTAAAATAACCGACGACCGATTTAATATTCACAAATATCTTAAAACCGTTTCACACTCCAATTATTGGGAAACACATTACACCTTTGGTAAGGAGTCAAAAATGAAAATAAAACCATTGGGAAAAAGCATCATTGACCATATAATTATTAATTGCATTTCACCGTTTATTTTTTATTACGGCAAACAAAATAATAAAAACAACTTAGTAGATTTATCTATTTATTATTTAGAAAAATTAGGTGCAGAAAAAAACAGCATCATTAATAAATGGAAATCACTTGCTGTAAAATGCGAAAACTCTTTAGACAGCCAAGCACTTATTCAATTAAAAAACGAATATTGTGACAGGCAAAAATGCTTGCAATGTGTTATAGGAAATTCTTTGATTTTGAATGATTGAAAAAGAAGCAGTCGAATATTTTAGAAACATCATTTATCATATAAAAGTCTTTTTTTTTAATTCAAGTTACTTCTATACGGTTATTTATTTTTTTGAGACAAACACCCTTAAATGTTAAATACAAATCCTTTTTCAAGAAATAAAAACAGCTCAACCAATGTACACTTATTAAAAACAAACACTTACACATAAATTAAAAAATACAATTATAACCTCCTTTTTGAGGTAGTTTATGATCAATTGTACTTGAAGCTA
>JAHDGP010000079.1:0-3020 GCA_020627525.1 Bacteroidota bacterium | reverse complement strand
ATTATAATTACAAACATTTTAACTAAGTTAATAATATAGTTTCACTTGCATCTATTCGTTATTTTAATTAGATTTACATAAATAAATTAAAGTCCATTGTTCATTCATTGAACAAATACAGTCTACAGCTTTATTTTATTTTACATTCTCAAAGTTTTACAAACTATCTCAACTTAAACTGGAATTTGAGTAAATAATAAATTTATTACTCAGCATAAATTAGTATGTCAATTTTATTCTGTTAGCTGTCGCGACCTAATGGGGTACTTTTCTACTCTATCGAAACTTTACAATGATGTTTTGGGGATTTCATTGGAGGTATTAGAAGAAGTATGTTTATTTTTTAACTATATCTAAAATTTTTATTTATGACTAGGAAATTGTTTTCAAATACCAACTTACTTAAAATGGTATTTGCCTATTTTTGTTTTTTCTTTACTACAACTGTATTTTTATATAGTCAATCAGACACAGCTCAAGAAATTCAAATATTAGATGTTTCTATCAATAAAGATAACGAGCGTAATTTAGTCCATTTTAACTTTAAACCAGATCATTCTATAAAAGCGGGAAATCATCATGACGGTGAGTATATTATTTCATTAGAAATAAGTTTTTTGGATGATCAAGACAACATAATTTTTACTTATCCTGAAAGAGAGGTGCTATTAATGGAAAAGTATTCATCTATTAATGGCAGTGATGTTCTTACTGGAAGAATATGGCACAATGCTAATTTAAGCTATGATTTTTATATTTCGCCACCATGTATATCAAATCTTTCCAGTATTACAAAAATGAGAGTTAAAAATATTGGTAGCGCATTAGGCAATGATGATATCATTGAATTATATTATCCAGAAAATAAAATGATTACAATTAATATAGATGAGCCAGAAAAAACTTTAGAATTTCCTGTAAGTTTTGGTCCTAATCTACCATTGAACTTTTTCACAAAAAAAATTACTACATATCAATGTGAAGGATTTACTTTCTATTCAGTTATTCCATATGGAGGATGTCCTGATTATTCGGGAAATAGTGTATTCCCTTATTATGATATTGAACTAACAAATCACAATAACCAATCCAATATTGAACCTTATATTTTAGAGTCTGATGCATACGAAGATATGTCAATTCACTTGTATAATCCATACGGTAATTTCCCTATATCATTTAAAAATATATATTTGGAATTTACTGAATCATACGACATTACAATTTCCGATTCTGGAGGTAATAATTTTAATGAAACAAGTGTACAACCAATACTATCACCAGAATTTGATTTTTCTGATCCACTTAATATAGGAAGTTTTTCAATTTATTCAGATTATAGCATTCAAGGAAAATTACACATTCACAATGGTCAAAAAGTAACCATAAAAGGTGCAACAATTGAGTTTAAAGATATAAATTCCGGAATTGTTATTGAGAGAGGCGGAAAACTTATTTTAGAAGATGCAATACTAACAACGAAGAAACCATGTCATGGTTTTGCTTCGCCTATCTGGGCTGGTATACAAGTTAAAGGTGACATGAATACACCTCATCCCACTGATCCATTGAATAATATTAATCCTCATCACGGATTGTTAATAGCAAATGAAAAAACAGAAATTAAATGGGCAAAAGATGCTATTCATGTTATTGAACTTATCAATCTTGATGATATATCTGATATTGATACTCAAACAGACCCAGATATTGACTATGGTGGTGGAATTATAAAATTGAGAGGTGTTTTATTTGAAAACAATAAAACTTCATTGAAAATGTATCAAACTAACTTTCAAAATGGGAATACTGAAAACATAATTGATAATTGCGAATTTTTAAACAGTCATGTTTTTTATGATTCTGGTAGTCCTCAAATATTAGACCAAGTAATTTTAATAGGTGTTGAAAATTTAAAAATTAGCAGGTGCAAGTTTGGAACTGATCTACTTTCTTCTGGGCAATTTTTCAAAGGTATTAAATCAACGAACTCTCAATTAACATTAGGAGAGCAAGATAATGTATCTTCGGGTAATGTATTTAACTATTTATCGAAAGGAATCGATGTTTATGAAATAGGTGGTTTTGATGTTCCTATGCATGTTTACAATAATAAATTTAATAGATTAGATAAAAGCATAACTTTAAATACTACCAAACACACGATTATCAAAGATAATGAGTTTACAGTAAATAATGGCTCAAGTTCAAAAGATACTTACGGAATTATGGCTTTTGAATCTTCTGGGTTTGAAATCACCAAAAACACGTTTAAATCTGCTAACAGTCCAGTAAATGAGAGAGGTATCGTTTTAGTAAATACCTACGATTCAGATAATGATATGGCTGAAATAAATGCTAATACATTTGAAGGTACTTCATCTTCAAGAGGGTTTGTTTCAGGAATAGAATTTGATGGTAATAACAGAAGTTTACAATTGCGTTGTAATAATTTTGGAAATACAAATCATACTGCTGACTGGAGATTTGTGAATAATGCACAATTGGAAACACAAGGCTTAAATCCATTTGACGGTGGAAATGTAGGTGAAAATTACTTTAACAATACTTGGGGAACTAACAGTGACAATCATATTTATTTTGATTCTGTCAGTCCAGATCAAAACAGTGAAATCACCTTGTATGCGGATATTCAAACTTCTTTGCCTACAAAAATAGCTGGAATGGGTGGTGCAGTATCATCAAATAGTCAGGATGCTGGTTCAGAGTTTCCTTGCGAAGATACTTATGATTTACCAATTGATAATGATGATCCTCCTATTACAATCTGTTCTTCAATAGGGGGAGACATAAGACAGTTACAAAAACAGAAAAATTTTATTCAAATTGAACAAAATTTATTGTGTGAAGGCTCAGTTAAAGGTATCAAATCATTGGTAGCAACTTATACAGATAATATTGACTTTTTAAAAGCCAGAACACAATTAGAAAAATTGCCATTAGACACAGATGAAAACAATGCTTTTTATGAAACATTTGATGCAATGATCACTACACTA
>JAHDGP010000078.1 GCA_020627525.1 Bacteroidota bacterium | reverse complement strand
GAAGCCTCAAATTCGATTGGCGCAATTTGGGCAGATGTAAACAATGATGGATGGTCGGATTGTTTTGTACCCAATACAGATGGGACAAATATACTCTATATAAATAGAGACGGGAAAGCATTTACAGCTGTAAAAATGGGCGATGATGCCAATTCTGTTGGAGCAAGTTTTGGAGACATTGACAATGATCTTGACCTTGATTTATTCGTTTCAAATGCTTCAAATGAATACAACCTATTATACTTGAATGACGGAACTGGAAATTTTACAAAAGTAAACAGTGGATGGGTTGCAGAAGATAGAGGCAATTCTCACGGCTCTGTTTTTGCAGATCTAAACAATGATGGTTGGTTAGACTTAACGGTAATGAATGACCAAGATGGATCAAAATTTTTATACTTAAACAATGGAGACGGGACCTTTGGAAAGGTTACCAATTCCTCTTTCATAAAACCAATAGGAAACTCATTTGCCATTGCTTCAACGGATGTCGAATTGGATGGTGATTTAGATTTAGTCGTCTCTAATCACAACAATGAAAACAATCAATTATTTATAAATGGAACAACAGGAAAAAGTTATTTAGGAGTAAGGTTAGAAGGAACAAACTCTAACGCTTCAGCCATTGGAACAAGGATTTATGTAACCGCAACTTTCGATGGTAGAGAACAAACAATAATGCGAGAAGTAATGGGACAAACAGGTGGAGGTCCCGGTGCTCAAAGTTCATTAAGCCAACATTTTGGTTTATCTAATGCCACATCAATAAAAACTATAGAAGTGCATTGGCCAAGTGGCTACGTTCAAACGCTGTCAAATATTCCCGTTGATCAATATATAGATATTAAAGAAAGTAATGGGGCAAAAGTGAGTGGTTATGTGTACAATGATTCTAATGAAAATTGTGTTCAAGATACAGGTGAGCAAGCCCTATCTAACACCTTGATAACCATTACACCAGGTCCTATTTATGCAATAACAGATATAAATGGGTATTACGAAGTATCATTGCCTGTTGGCAGTTATAATCTACAACAAGATTTGCCTGAAAACTTTCAAGCGATTTGCCAACCAGATCCACATAGATTTTCCGTTGATAACATCAGTCAAGATATTACTGGCAAAGACTTTCCTAATTTAGCAATATATGACCGACCAGATATTTCTGTCAGTCTTGGTTTGACTGCGCTTAGAAGAGGATTTGAAAATGACATGGTCGTTACCATAAAAAACAATGGAACACAAACTGCCGAAAATGTATCATTAGATTTGGATATGTGCTCTGAGATCTCTTTGGTTGATGCAAACATAAAATGGGATACAGAAAATGAAAGTGCTTACAGTTGGAATCTAGGTAGTTTGTCAGCTGGTGAAACCATTACACTAAACTTATTAAACTATGTTGATTTGTATTCTGAATTAGATGCCATTAAAACAGTAAATGCAAGCATTGCTACTTCTAATTCAGAAACGAGGTACGACAATAATGAAACAGAAATGACTGAAAAAGTAGTTGGCTCTCTAGATCCAAATGATTTATTGGTCAGCCCTACTGGATTTGGCTCTGGACACTTAATTGACCCTGATACAAGATTGCATTACAAAATTAGATTTCAGAATGTAGGGAATTATCCTGCTTCCTTTGTGATTATTTTAGATACAATTTCAAACTTGTTAGATTTATCAACATTGGACATCAAAACAGCAAGTCACGATTACACTTTCCAAATTTTAGAAGACAATGTTTTAGAATGGTACTTTGAAGATATTAATCTTGCTGATAGTGTCAATAATGAACCTGAGTCACACGGCTTTGTAGAGTTCAGTATCAAGCCAAAAGAATTATTACCTTCAGGAACAAAACTTAAAAACTCTGCTGCCATTCAATTTGATTACAACCCATTTATCATTACCAATGAATGCATAAACACAGTTTATTACAACGATGATCAAAAAATCAATTACAGAATTTCTGTCTTCCCCAACCCTGCCGTTGATGAAATAGAATGCATCTTGTTTAACCTGGATACTTTCAAAGATGGGGAATATGAAGAGCGAGGCACAGTCAAAATCGAAATTTTTGATCAAAAAGGCAGTCTCGTGCTATCGAAAAAGTTTGAGTCCGAAGACGAAGCTTTCAAGTTCGATGTCTCAAAGTTAAATCCAGGAACCTACTTTGTAAAATATGAAGATGCCAGAGGTATAATGAAAGGCACCAAACTATTTAAACAGTAAACATAAATATATTCTATACCCATTTGAATAAAAAGGTCTATCAATCCTGCTGATTGATGGGCTTTTTTTCTGTGCTTAGGGATAGCTCCCAAATGTTGGCTTCCATATGTTTCACCCACTTATTAACTCCTTCAAAAATATCTTGTAAGCCTCTTGACTTCATTCCTTGTAAAACAATCAAATATTGTGATTCCGTTGAATTTGACGTTTATGCCTTTCTAAATTTAAACCCAAAACATATAATAATAATCAATACATATGAGTTGTAAACAATAACATTTTCAAACATCAACGCCAAGATATGAAACAGTTAGTATTTTTTGCCAATCTAATTATTGCACTTATTTTGATTGTAAAATTTTCAAGTTGTGAAATTGAACCCGTCGATCCTGGTGATAACACAGAAATAGTTGAAACCAATTGCGATCAAGAATGCGATTCTATTGAAAACCTATTGTTCAATTTTGGATTTGAATCCGTACAATTGACACAGGCAGGTACAAAAGCTTATTTTTCTGGTGTAGATACTGCTTTTCCTTCACAAAACAACTGGGAAGATTGGTCTTCAAACAGTATTGATGGTGAAATTTTTATTCAATACGAAGAGGGCGACAGCACTCAACGACTTGCCCAAATTGTTTGTGATCCAGAAAATGCCAATAACAATGTATTGAGCTTTAATATTATTGAACCTCATATAAATATTGCCAATCCTTTCGCCAACAATAAATCGAGAGTTCAACTCAATTTTGATAATGCGAATTGTTTAAAAGAGTATTATCAAACCTGTAAAATGTATTTTCCAACAGATGAAATGAATCATTTAAAACAATATTCGCAAGGGATATATTGGCTTTCTATTTTTGAATTTTGGAATAATAAAAACTGGGGAGAGGAGGAGGATTTTCCTTTCAGAATTACAGTTGGATTTTATAAAAAACCTGGCGCTGGAGAAGATTTGGTTTTAAGAACAAAAGCTGATCAGTTTGACGAAAACAATGACAGAGAATTCGATGTAATTTGGGAAGAGCGTGCAACTGATTTTCCAATTTCTTTTGGAAAATGGATGGATGTTGAAATGTATGTCTTAGAAGGAGATGAAACTACTGGTAGGTTTTATTTAGCCATTACACCCGAAGGAGAAAGTAAAATCGTGCTATTTGACAAAACAGGCTTTACAAAACACCCTGACGACGATTGCCCAGATGGATTCAAAAATATTCAACCATTAAAATGGTATACAAATGCAGCTATTACCAACCACATGAAAAATAGTGGATATGCTCTTAAAATGTATTGGGATGATTTAGTTGTTTACAAAAACAAAGAACCAAATTAGTTTAAAAGCAATTTAAAATTCTTCAAAACGCAACAATGAAATGCCTACTTTTGCAAAAATTATCCCGTAATGAAAAAGCACGATTTTTTAGATTTAAAGATAGGAGCAGTTGAACAATATTCAATGGTTGTAAATAAAAGTGATCTTGAAGAATGGAAAAAATCAGGATGGCTTGAATTTCAAGAAATAAACTTGCCAGAAGGCGATGAAGAAGCCTTTTTGCTTTATGGTGATATTGATGAAAATGAAACCTTGATTTTCAATCGCCCTACTCTATTAAAAAATTGTAAGAAAAAAGAAACAATCGGCTTAGTGGTTTTGGAACTAACAACTCACTTAGGGAATTACGGAATGGGCGGTGCTGGTTTTTTCGGATTGTTGTTAAGCAATAAACATTACTTAACTTTTGCCGCCTGGAGCGCTGGCGAATATGTCATCATTAACGATAGAGTTGTAGAATGCAATTCTAAATTTTACAAAAAAACAAAACCGTGGATTTCTAATTTTGGAGAGGATCAAACTTGGGATGATTTATCTGATAAAGTTGTTGGAAGCACAATAAAAGACTATTCCTTTACCAAAGAGTCTTGCAACATTTTACTATTGAAAAATTCTAAAGAATTCAAAATAGAATTGGTCAAAAATGACAAACGACTTCCTAGGAAAGTTGGTAGAAAAAAGAACGCTTTTAAGAAAGGTCAAATATCAGATTACATTCTTTTTCAACATGAAGAGGCTACTTTGATTGTGTAGTAAAAACACTTTCATTTTTAATAATGACAACCTTTTTTTAATCAAAAAATACAATTTTCAATTAAAACCAGCTATTTCTAATATTGTTACTAAGGCACATTAGCTAAGGTGAACTTACCATTCAAAAATATTGTATTCAAATGTAAATGGGTTATATGAAATACATAGCAGGAATTCCCGAAAATGATAAGAAAAGAGTGGTTATAATTGGTGGAGGGTTTGCTGGTTTGCAATTAGCCAAATCACTGAAAAATAGCAACTTTCAAATTGTTTTGATTGACAAAAACAATTATCATCAATTTCAGCCACTTTTTTACCAAGTGGCTACTGCTGGTTTAGAACCCAGCGCAATTTCCTTTCCTTTAAGAAAAGCCTTTCAAAATCAAAAACACATACACTTTCGGATTGCTGCTTTAGAAAAAGTAGAAGCCGAAAGCAATCTGATTTTAACGGATATTGGTGCAATAGAATATGATTACTTGGTCTTAGCCATTGGTGCAGATACCAATTACTTTGAAAACAAAAATATTCAACAAAAAGCTATCCCAATGAAGTCGCTTTCGGAAGCCATCAATTTGCGAAATGTGATTCTAAGCAATTTTGAAAAAGCTTTAAATGAAACTGATAAAACAAAGGTAGCAAGTCTATTAAACTTTGTGATTGTTGGAGGCGGTCCTACAGGAACTGAGTTAGCGGGCGCTTTGGCAGAAATGAAAAAAAACATTCTTCCTAAAGACTATCCTGAATTGGACTTTAGTAAAATGAAAGTGTATCTCTTGGAAGCTGCGGGTAAAGTGCTTAATGGATATTCAGAAGTCTCCTCTAAAAAGGGGAAAAAATATTTGGAAAAACTGGGAGTAAAAGTATTAACAGATACTTTCGTAAAAGACTATGATGGTAAAAAGGTATTACTAGCAACTGGAGAAACATTAGATACGGATACCTTGATTTGGGCAGCAGGTGTCAAAGGCAATCCTGCAAATGGTCTAAGTACAGAATCTGTTGGCAGAGGTGGTCGATTAATGGTTGATGCGCATAACTTGGTTCAAAATCATGCAAATGTCTATGCTATTGGAGACATTGCTTTAATGAAAACAGAAAAATTTGAAAATGGGCATCCTCAAGTAGCACAAGTTGCTATTCAACAAGCTTCTTTGCTAGCTAAAAATTTAAAACGCAAAGAGAAAGGTCAGGCATTAAAGGCTTTTAAATATTTAGACAAAGGTTCTTTGGCAACAATTGGACGAAATTTAGCGGTAGCAGACTTACCATTTATGAGCTTCCAAGGTTTTGCTGCTTGGTTGCTTTGGTTGTTTGTCCATTTAATGTCTATTTTAGGTGTTAAAAATCGGCTTTTTGTTTTTATCAATTGGACTTGGAGTTATTTTACTTATGATCAATCATTGCGTTTATTGATTAATCCCAAGGTGGATTCGAAACAGACTAAGCTTTTTGAAGATTCATCTGTCATAAAGAATAATTAAGTGGTAAAACTAAATGACCATTTTACTTTACCTTTATAAAAAAAGATTATGAATATAAACTTATTGTCTTGCGATGCCAAGAGACCAGATAAAAGAGCAATTGCCAAATGTATTGCTGAGATTGCATCAAATATGGATGATTCTTTGGCGAATGAATTGACTGGTATTCTATTAGAAGGAGATGTTGTAGATATTGAAGTAGCTGATAAAAAATCTAGCTCTGCTTTTAGGGCATTGCGAAAATTAGATATTGATTATGAAATTTTAGATTGAATCTGAATCGAGATTCTAAACTTAATTTCTTTTGGCTTAGAGCATAATAATGTCACCCATTCTGGGTTTTAGATTTGATTGTCTATTTCTGTAATGTAATTTCACCCATTCTGGGTTGGGGTTTGATTGGCTTCTTCTGTATTATAATGTCACCCATTCTGGGTTAGAGATTTTATTGCCTTTTTCTGTAATATAATTTCACCCATTCTGGGTTGGGGATCTTTATAAGACACGAATAAATATTTTTGATAGATGGCTTAATTTTATTGACTAAAAATGAAAAAATTATCATTAAACTCATTTTGATTTTTAAAATGATCCTTATCCTTGCAAGATGATTGTATTTTCCAATGCCAAAATAAACCTCGGATTGTTTGTCACAGATAAACGACCTGATGGATTTCACAATTTAGCGACTTGCTTTTACCCTGTTGATTGGTCGGATGTTTTGGAAATAAATGAAAGTAAGGAGTTAACTTTTGAATCTTTCGGTATCCCCATTCCTGGCGATCCGTCTGACAATCTTTGTTTGAAGGCTTATCATTTGCTAAAAAAAGATTTTGACATACCGCCAGTTTCCATTCATCTAATTAAGAACATTCCCATCGGTGCTGGACTTGGTGGAGGCTCCTCCAACTCGTCATTTACCTTAAAAGCCTTGAATGACCTTTTTCAACTGAATATTGCTGATGATGAATTAGCGAAATACGCTGCAAAGCTTGGTAGCGACTGCCCATTTTTCATTTACAACAAAGCTAAATTGGCTTTTGGAACGGGAAATCAGTTCAAAGACATTGATTTAAGCTTGACAGGTAAAAAAATATTATTGGTTTATCCAAACATTCATATAAGTACTGCTCAAGCATTTTCAAACATTCGAGTAATGCAGCCAAAGATGCCCATAGCTGATATTTTACAAGAACCTTTAAAAAAATGGAAGGAAAATTTAAACAATGACTTTGAGTTATCTGTTTTCAATGTAAATGAAGATATTAAAAAACTAAAAGATAAGATGTATCAATCTGGAGCGGAGTTTTCATTAATGAGTGGAAGCGGCTCTACCGTATATGGCATTTTTGATCAAGATTTTGATTTTGAAGAATTGGAGTCTTATTGTAGCGAAAAAAAGTACGCCTATATAAATATTAAAATAAGTAGGTAAACATAAATAATCGACACACTTTTGATGGGTTCTTTTTCCAATCTACTTAACAGATTCTTAACGTCTCATTTTTTGAGCTTATCGTAATATCTGAGTAAATTTATGTTTCTTTAAAAATAGTAAGTGATAAGATCAATTTAACATGCATAAATAATTTTCGCAAAACACTGATTGTTAAAACTTTGTGATGTGAGCAAATGCTTTTTTAAATTGGTCCAATCACTTATATAAACTGATATAAAAACGACTATTTATGCAATCAACCATCACTCCTACCCTAAATAAATATTGTAATGATTTGTATAAATATAGTCGCTATGTAACGAGAGAAGTAAAAATTGGAGACGTTGCAATGGGTGCCAATAACCCTATTCGTATCCAATCCATGACAACGACTGATACAATGGATACCATTGGAACGGTTGAACAAAGCATTCGGATTTTTGAAGCTGGTGGTGAATATGTCCGAATTACTGCGCCTAGTAAAAAGGAAGCGGAAAATCTTGCAGAAATAAAAAAAGAACTAAAAAACAGAGGTTACGATATTCCTTTAATTGCTGATATTCATTTCACGCCAAATGCCGCTGAAATAGCTGCTCGCATTGTTGAAAAAGTCCGGGTCAATCCTGGTAATTATGCAGATAAGAAAAAATTTCAAACAATTGAATACAGCGATGTACAGTATCAGGAAGAGATTGACAGAATAAGAAAGCGTTTTTCGCCTTTGGTTAAGATTTGCAAAACGGAAGGAACTGCTATGCGAATCGGAACCAACCACGGCTCATTGTCAGACAGAATTATGAGCAGATATGGCGATACACCAATCGGTATGGTTGAATCTGCATTGGAGTTTGTAAGGATATGTGAGGATTTGAATTATTACAATATTGTCCTTTCAATGAAGGCGAGTAATCCACAAGTGATGATTCAGGCTTACCGTTTGTTGATGCATCAAATGGCAGAAGAAAATATGAATTACCCCATTCATTTAGGAGTAACAGAAGCAGGAGACGGTGTCGATGGGCGTGTGAAGTCTGCTATGGGAATTGGGGCATTGCTCGAAGATGGTATTGGTGATACAGTCAGAGTTTCATTAACAGAAGCACCAGAAGCAGAATGTCCTGTTGCCATTGATATTGCTGACAGATATAAAGGCAGAGAAAATCACCAAGAAATAAAAAAGACCGTTGTTTCCATGTTTAATCCTTTTGCTTATAACAAAAGAAAAACGAACGCTGTTTCTAAAATTGGCAAGGATCAGGTACCAGTTGTCGTTGCGGATTTTTCCAAAGTAAATTTGGAAACGCCCGAATCTCTAAAATCGGTTGGTTATGATTATTCTGAAGAATTGGACAAATGGAATATTTCAGATCAAGCCATAGATTTTATATTTCTGGAAGAACCGAAGTTAAATTTTGAAATTCCCGGAACACTTCAAATTATTACACCTTATAAAACTTGGAAAGATTTAGAAATAAAAGATACCAGCATTTTTCCATTGTATGATAAAGAATCATTTTTGTGGAAGGTTACCAAGTCCGATACCTTAAACTTTGTTTCTATTTCAACGGATGAATTGGATGAAGAATTTTTAAATGAAATAAACCACGAGAAAAGTGTGGTACTCCTTTTAAGAAGTGATAACAAGCATTGGATGGCTGATATTAGAAACAGTTTTTTCAGACTCAAAAAAGCCAATATTGACTTTCCTATAATCTTAGAAAAAGACTTTTCAAATTTATCGGAAAAAGAAAGTATGTTGTTCAGTGCCACTGACTTCGGAAGTTTATTAATAGATGGCTACGGAGATGGTATTTTTATGAAATCATCAATGGATGCAGCGGCAATGAATGAAACTGTATTTTCAATATTACAATCTAGTAGAACCCGTATTTCCAAAACGGAATACATTTCATGTCCTTCGTGTGGAAGAACACTGTTCGATTTAGAAGAGACTACTGCTCATATACGAAGCAAAACGAATCACTTGAAAGGCGTTAAAATTGGCATTATGGGCTGCATCGTTAACGGTCCAGGTGAAATGGCGGATGCGGATTACGGATATGTAGGCAGTGGCATAGGAAAAATCACTTTATACAGAGGTCAAACAGTTGTTAAAAAAAATATTCCATCTGAAAATGCTGTCAATGAACTCATAGAAATTATTAGAGAAGATGGTAAATGGGTAGACCTCAAACCACAATAATTGCAATTTATCTACCATATAAAATTGTGGATAACTATTGACAAGAATCTCTTAAGCATTGAAACTTAGCGATTAAGTCCCCGTAAAATACAATCAAATAAACATTCTCATTGTTTCTTTTTAAATAAAACTTAACCCCCAGAACGATCCCCTCCAAGTATGCCAAAGCATCTTGTGTGTTTGTACTTTGCGGATAGTAGTTAAGAAATAAATAAAAGAAACTTATGATGGGGAAACAGTGCAGCCAAGTAACGGAGGGGAGCTTCTTTTTTATTAAAGGGGTTTATTTGGTTGCCTGTTTATTTTCACTTCGACCTTTCAGAAGATATAAGTACCATGTCATTCCAGAATTTTTAAAGCGAAGCGACAAAAATATCTGTGGTCCGACACCTCTGAATCTCCATCAAGTTTAGAATTAAACCTTTTAAAAAATAAAATTCCTAAATTAGTTTTTACCGATTATTGCTTATATAGCAGCGGCAAACCGTTCCACTCAGTGACCAAACGTACTACAAATCCCCAGCAATATCCTTCAACTCATTCAGTTTCATCATCGCTTCTATAGGCGTAAGTGCATTTATTTCTAATCCTTGTAAAATTTCTTTGATTTTTATTAAATTCGGATCATCCATTGAAAACATATTGAGTTGTAATGGTTGTTCTGGAATAGTCTTCAATGTTTCTTTTACGCTTGCACTGATGTTTTTACTTTCTAGTTCTTTTAATATTTCATTGGCACGATTTAAAAGAGATTTGGGCATACCAGCCATTGCAGCTACATGGATACCAAAACTATGTTGACTGCCACCTTTTTTGATTTTTCTAAGAAATAGAACTTTGTTGTTTACTTCTTTTGTGGATACATGGAAATTTTCTACACGATCTAATCTGTCTCCCAATTCTATGAGTTCGTGGTAATGGGTGGCAAACAATGTTTTGGGTTTAATTTTTTTTCCATTGTGTAAAAACTCTGTCAATGCCCAAGCAATCGAAATACCATCGTAAGTACTGGTTCCCCTTCCTATTTCATCCAACAAAACCAAGCTGCGTTCTGAAAGGTTGTTCATAATACTTGCCGTCTCGTTCATTTCTACCATAAAGGTTGATTCACCTGATGAAATATTATCAGAAGCCCCTACCCTTGTGAATATCTTGTCAATCATTCCGATTTTGGCAGACTTGGCAGGTACAAATGAACCCATTTGACACATCAATGTTATCAAAGCGGTTTGCCTAAGCAAAGCCGATTTACCAGACATATTTGGACCAGTAATAATAATAATTTGCTGAGATTCTGAATCTAAACTTATGTCATTTGGTACATACTGCTCTCCCAGCTTTAATTGATGTTCGATAACTGGATGCCGCCCGTCTTTAATATCAATTTCAAGGCTCATGTCAATTGTTGGCTTGCAATAATTATTGAAATAAGCCAACGAACCAAAACACAGCAAACAGTCTAACCTTGCGACAAGGGAGGCATTGTTCTGAATCGGTTGGATGTATTCCATTATAGCCTCCACAGTTTGGTTGTAAAGCCCCAATTCCAATCCACCAATTTTCTCTTCAGCCTTCAGAATTTTGTATTCATATTCTTTCAGCTCTTCGGTAATATAACGCTCCGAGTTGGTCAATGTCTGCTTACGAATCCATTCTTCAGGAACTTGATCTTTAAACCTGTTTGTTACATCCAAATAATAACCAAATACATTATTATGACCAATTTTCAAAGAGGTAATGCCTGTTTTTTCAATTTCTCTCTGCCTGATTTTCTCCAAGTATTCTTTGGCATTATTCGATACATTTCTGTAATCATCTAACTCTGCTGAGACACCCGCCTTTATAACCTCACCTTTGCTTAAATCCACTGGTGGGTCCTCCACAATGGTGTCTTCAATCTTTTTACATAAGTTATGGCAAATGACTATTTGCTTGCTTACTTTCTGAAACAAAGTACTTTTACTTTTCGAACCTGTTTCTTTTATTGGTTCCAATGCAAGCAAAGATTTTTTCAATTGAACAACTTGTCTAGGATTTATTTTACCATAAGTTACTTTAGAAATAAGTCTTTCTAAATCGCCGATTTGTTTAATTTGTTGCTCTAATCCATCCGATAATGCTCTATCATTAAAAAAATGTTCAACAAGATCTAAACGCTCTTGAATTTGATCTTGATTTCTCAAGGGCAATACCATCCATTTCTTAAGCAATCTGGCACCCATTGGCGAATTTGTTTTATCCATTATATCCAACAGAGAAACGCCTGTTTCGTGCCTGCTGTAAAGCAATTCTAAATTCTCAATGGTAAAACGATCCAACCAAACATATTTATCTTCCACTACCCTCGAAATATTGGTAATGTGGTCCAATTTGGAATGCTCAGTTGTTCCTAAATAATGTATAATTGCACCTGCTGCAATTACAGCAGATTGAAGATTGGAAATACCAAATCCTTTTAATGATTTTGTACCAAAGTGTTTAAGTAATATTTCATCAGCAAATTCTGTAGTATATACCCAGTCATCAATATCATAGGTGTAGTGTTTCTCGCCGAAATACTCTAAAAATTGTTTCTTTTTATTATTAGAATAAATAATTTCAGATGGTTGAAAGCTCTGAATCAATTTATCAATATAACTTTGTGATCCTTGTGCAACTAAAAATTCACCTGTAGAAATATCTAAAAAAGAAATACCGAATTCTTTCTTTGCAATATGAACCGAGGCTAAATAATTATTTGATTTATGATCTAACAGTTTATCATTTAAAGCTACACCAGGAGTAACCAATTCTGTGACACCACGCTTAACAATTTTTTTAGCTCTTTTGGGGTCTTCCAATTGATCACAAATAGCAGCTCTGTAACCAGCCTTCACCAATCTTGGCAAATACGTATCTAATGAATGATGTGGAAATCCTGCCAATGCTATTTCTGAAGCTTTTCCATTTGCTCTTTTAGTCAAAGTTATCCCTAAAACCTTCGATGCTGTTCTCGCGTCATCTCCAAAAGTCTCATAAAAATCACCTACACGAAATAAGAGGATTGCATCTTTATACTTAGCCTTGATTCCGTTGTATTGCTTCATCAAAGGCGTCTCCGCTGATTTAGTTTTTGCCAATGTTCGTTCGTTTTATTCTAAAAGCAAATTTACAGTAAAAATGCTGCATTGTACTTATTGATCCAATGTTTTTCAATTCAACTGAAACAGTAAATATTTCTGTCCCTAGACCTTTTCAACATTGTTCAATGTCCTATTCGTGGAATTTCCTATTTTTGCACCATGCGTAAATTGAAATTGACGGAATTGGGAAGGATGAATTTGGAAGAATACAAAAATTCTGAAAAAACACCTTTAGTAGTAGTATTAGACAATGTTCGAAGTGCTTTAAATGTTGGATCTGCTTTTAGAACTTCAGATGCATTTCGAATTGACGGCATAGTATTATGTGGAATAACCGCACAGCCCCCGCATCGCGATATAAATAGATCTGCTATTGGAGCAACAGATTCTGTTGATTGGACGTATCAAGAATCTGTGAGAGAAGCCATCATTCATCTTAAAAAAAATAATTATATAATACTTGCTATAGAACAAACAGATGAGAAAATATTTTTACAAAATTATAATATTAACAAAAAAAATAAATATGCGTTAATATTTGGAAACGAAGTTAATGGTGTTTCTGATGAAATTTTAGACTTAATTGATGCTTGTATTGAGATTCCACAAATAGGAACCAAGCACTCCTTAAACGTTTCTGTAAGCCTCGGAGTGGTATTATGGGAATTTTTTATATCCATCATTGGCTTGTTATCATTTTTATTTTTGAGAGAGCAATCGCT
>JAHDGP010000077.1 GCA_020627525.1 Bacteroidota bacterium | reverse complement strand
AATCAGCCTTTGAGTGGGTTAAGTTGGGGTTGTAATAGGGATCGGTGGTCTTGAGGAACTGCTTCCAGCGTTTTTTGAAATACTGGATTTCTTCGATCTCTCTCTGACGTTTTTCGGGTGTTGAGTAATTATTGCCTCGCGATTTCGATTCATAATGGTAAAGCTGCGCGTACGGTGTGTAAACGATTTGCAAGCCTAATTCCCTGATTTTTAAACAGAGGTCAACATCGTTGAAGTTAACTTTTAGGTTGACTTCATCCAATCCACCTACTTTTTCAAAGACAGATTTTTTAATCAACAAACAGGCAGCGGTACAAGCAGACAAGTTTTGAATCAAGTCAATTCTATTAGCATACCCGTGATCATCTTTTGAAATGTATTTGTGAGCGTTTTCGGCGACACCGTGAATACCAATGACTATACCAGCGTGTTGAACAGTGTCATCTGGGTAAAGTAATTTGGCTCCTACTGCGCCTACTTTTTCTTGCTGAACGTGTTCAACCATTGAGCTAAGCCAATTTTCGGAAATAACTTCAATGTCATTATTCAATAATAAAATGTAATCACCATTTGCTTTTTCAACACCCCAGTTATTTATTTTAGAATAGTTAAAAGGAATATCGTATTTAAAATACTTTATGAATGGATGTTGCTTGGTCAATTCCTCTAAATAATTGAAAGTCGCTTCTTCAGAGCTGTTGTTACTGACAAGAACAACTTCAAAATTAGGGTAGTTTGTTTTTAGTAAAATGCTGTCGATGCATTTTTTCAAAGTGTCAACATCATCTTTAAATGGAATGACAATGCTTACGAGTTTGGGTTCAGCTATCTGATATTTTACTCTGAAAGTATTTTTTACAATACCATTTTCTAGAACAGCATCTATACAATTTTCCATTCGATGAACATCCAAATCATTCTTATCCAAAATGGTATTTGTATCTAAAGCAAATATTTGATGGTAAGAAACTTTAGGGATATGGTAAATGTTTTCTTGATTTAAAGTTAAGCTCAACCAAAAACTGTAATAGCTGTGGTTTTTGTTTTCAATTTTATTTAACAATGCAGTTTTGTTTGCTACAAAAAAACGACCAATGTAGTTGTGGCATTGTAATAAAGCTTCATTGAAATTACTTTTGAAATCAGGTTCGCTTCTTTCTTTTTTTATCAAATCAAAGCAATCATTATCAGAGGAAAAAAAATGTGCTTGCTGATTATTGATAGCATCCATTATCCAGTAAAAACTATTTTCTTCAAGAATGCAATTAGTCCTAAACTGGCAAATCCATTCGCCATTGCAATGTTCAATTATTTTCTTTTGTATTGGTCTGTTGTTTTCTGTAAAACTGGCTATTACTTTCGTTTTGTTTTTATCAATAAATGTTTGGTCTAGTATCCAGCTTTCATTTATGGTGCTGTTTTTGGGATTGGTAAATATTATCCACTCCCAATGATCGTACATTTGCTTTTCAATAGAATTAGCCAATGCTTCAAATTGCGTTGCATCTAATTTTTCTTCTAGTATGCTTACAATCGAAATTAACGGTCTGTTTTTAAATGTAGCTAATTTTTTCAATCGATTTTTTCGTATTGAAATATCCTTTTTTTCAATTTCAATAAGTAATTGAAACGCCTCAAATGGCAGCAGGTTCATAGATGGGTAATAATCTTTTAGTTCAAAAATATCTATGACCTTGATAGGGAATTTGAAAACTTGCCCGTTCTCTTGTGTTACTTCAAATATAAGTTTTTCAGGCAGTGGTTGAGTCCATTTTTTGCGAAACTCAAATCCTGCATTTGCCGCATTTTTAATATCAGGGTAGTTTTGTTCTATATCTGGACGAAATTTTTGACAGATAACAGAATCTAGTAAATCATTACCATTGTAGATGTTTATGTTTTGAATACCAGAAGGGGCGCCTGTCCAACCGCCAGCTAGGAGGTTTTTTTTATAGAAGGTAACAAAGTCGCAGCAAAAAAGTAAATCTCCTACACGTTGTACACGCCCTAGTTTATCATCCACCAAAAGTTTTCTAAAGTTTTTAAAAATCTTTTTAGGCGATTCCGTTTTGATGGCACGAAAGAGCGTTTGGAAATTCTTAATCGAAATGCTCTTCAAAAAATTAGCTATGTAGGATAAAAATTTCATTTTAAAAGAAGCTTGTATTAGAAGAATGCCTCTTGATTAGTAAAGCTAATCCTAAATAATTTCAATAACGACTCTTCTGCTAGATTTTCTATACGATTTTTGATCTTTTTCAAGTGCTAAAATGGTCAAAGAATGATAGCCTTTTCTTAAATCATCTACAGGGATTCTTGCTTTAAAGCCAGAGTTTGAATCCGTCTTATTTTTTGACGATTGCGATTTAGTATTTCTGCTCAAACCATATTGAGCTTGATAATATTTGGTACTATCAATCAGGATGAAAATCTTTTCAAATGTTGTGTTGTTTCGAAAATCCATCGCTGAACCTGTTATAGAAATCACACCTTCCTCAATTTTAATTGTAGAAGATACAGTATTAGCATTGATGTTTACCTTGTTTAGTTTCCATTTCAGCTTAGGTAAAGCTCCCGTTTCGGTAAATTGATCTAAATTCAGAGGTTCAACAAATCCAGATTTCTGCTTTTTATTGTTATTTGCTTTTTTGTTTGAAGTATTTTTTTTTGTAGAAACTTCTAATGATCCTAACTTGTTTTTAACTAAATTAGAAGTATTGCTTTTCTTTTCGTTTTTATCTTTCTCTTTTTTTACAAGATTTTTAGTGTTATTTCCTTTGTTTCGAGGCTTGTTTTTATTCAGCTTTTCTCCTTTGTTTTTATTGCCACCTTTTTTCTTATTCTTAAGACTGTTGGCTTTTGCATCTTCGTTTTTCGCTTTTGATTTTTGCCCTTTCTTGTTTTTTAAATTGGCTTTCTTCTCAGATTTTTTCTCATTCGCATTTACTACTTTATTGTAAAAATTAGTTGTTGAATTTTGATCAGTTGTTGTTGTGTCAACT
Source organism: Bacteroidota bacterium (assembly GCA_020627525.1). Lineage (GTDB taxonomy): Bacteria > Bacteroidota > Bacteroidia > Chitinophagales > UBA2359 > JAHDGP01. Next base: position 10,315 of record JAHDGP010000077.1, on the reverse strand, counting down.
GTATTTTTTTGCTCAATCTTCCCTTCTTTATTATTGGACTGAGTTGGTTTTTGTTCAACTGTAACTTTGTTTTCAATAGGCTGAGTTGTTGTTGGTTTTTGCTTTTCTACCGACTTTTCTTTTTGAATGGCTTTCTTATCATTAGAAATTTTATTTTTTTCTACTGAAGCCGTCTTTGTACTTGTATCAACTTGAGTAGAAGAAGCTGTTTTCTTAGCAGAAGCATTGTCTTTTTCAGCTTTTGGTCTGGCTATTTTTATAGAAATTCCTGTTGAGTGATTTATGAAAGTTTTTTTCTCAGAATTTAATAATAAAACATTTAGTTCATAAGTTCCATTCTCCATTTTTACAATGGATTTTGAAGCAGAAAATCCAGCATTTGTATAAATTTTGTTGTTGAATTTTTCAGCAACATCATTGCGTTCTATATTATTTGTCGCCTCAATGAAATGATTACTTCCTAATGTTAAATAAATTTTATCAGCTATTTTTTTATTCGGTAAATCAATAGCCCATCCCTTAATACTTAAGTTTGTACTGTTAATACTTATTATGCCTTCTTTGCCATTTTGAATATTTATCCAATCAATGGTGCATTTTGTTTTTTCAGTAACAGGTTTATAGTCTTTGAGTATGGATGGTTTTTTAAAACTTTGCGGAACTTCTTTTGGTTTGGCCGCTTTTTTAGGTGCATTTGTTTGTTTTCTATTATTAGAATCATTTTTGATTCCTGCAATGTATTTACTTGGATCAGCAATAAATTGATCAAACAATTCCAACGCATAATTATAGAGCTCCTCATCCATTTTATTGGCTTCTTTTATTTTCAAAAGAAGTTCATCCGATAGCAGGTCATAGTTTTTATGATGGTTAACATTGTCTTTTCTTTTTTTCGGAAAATCCCAACCAAAAACTTTTGTTGCAGCATCAATTGATTCATCAAAGCGTTCTGTTATTCCAAGAAAATGACAGTTGCGTAAATTTTCCTTTGCTATATTTAGATCGTTTTGTGTTAGATTTTTTTTGCCTACAGCATTTGCCAAATATCTTACTTGTAAACAGTTGACGCTATGATAACTCATTTCAAAAATTTCTTCAAGGCTTTTGTCCTTGTGTTTTTCATTCAATCTTTGAAGGTGAAACAGATTTGAGACAGCCCTATTTAAAGGCTTTCTTAGAAACACCAGATGTTTGGGTTTGTTGGGAAATATGACTCCATTAGAATGTGGGAAATGACCTGAAAGTATTTTTATTTCATTTTGCTTGTCTTTCGATCGTGCTTTTAGCGCTTGTATTTTTGGATATTTGCCATTATTGCTTTGAATATCTTCTAAGTTTGGAAAAATATTTTTTTGATCAAAAATATCATACAACATCAATCTGAAAGATGTTCCTGCAGTTTTAGGAATGTGTATGAAGAAGAAATTTTCTTCGTTCTTGTTTTCTTTTTTTAGGACAAATACCTGTTTGAATTTATTGGGAATTTGTATACCATTTGCAAAAACAGAAATATTTTTTTGGATGAATGGTATTTCATACTCCTTATCAAGTTTTAGGTCAAAGCCACATTTTCCAGTAGGATGATTTTTGTTTTTTTGTATGTCTTTTCTGAATAGATTGGCAGTTGTTTTTCCGACAGGTTTGCCATCAATAAATATTTCTATTTCTGTAACATGGAAATCTAAAATTTCACCTTCAAGATCAACATGATTCAGATAGGCCCATCCTGAAACACGCTTAGAGTTTACATTTGCAACTGCGCCTTCAATTTTGGGTATTGGTTTAACTAAAGTATTTTTCTTCTTAAATAATTTCTCAAACATCTTCACAATCTATTTAACGATTCCGTACAAATTTACTATTCATTCTGCCTAAATTCATATGAATGTTTTACGAATAAGCATAAAATGGGTGGTTATTATGATTCATACCACAGTAAAATAGGTAACGAAATAACAACAAGTCCATTACTTAGACAGTTCCTTTTGTCTTTGTAATACATTTTTCATTACATTATTTCCTTGTACTCCTCAACAATGGCTTTGGTTAGTAAATTGGCTCCTTTTTTGTTTAAGTGAGCGCGATCGAATGAATATTCCAGTTTATAAAAGTCTCCATATTTTTCCGGGTCAGCTAGGTTTATTCTATTTTTTTCTGGTAAATTCAAAAAAGTAGGGTAGGCTACCTCATAATTTATCTCAGCTGATTTAGGCAGTAAGAGGTAAACAACCCTAACACTATTTTTTTCACCGTATTCAATTAGGTTGTTCAATTCCTGAGTTAAAAAAGTGTTTTCCTTTAGTTTTAATTTTTCAGGATTGGTGTTAAAAACTCTGTTGGCACCTTTAAATCTTTTATCCAAAATAGTAGTATCGTTCAATAATTCCTGCCTTCTTTTCAATTCTCCTTTATTGCTGGTTCCTTCTAACAAGGCATGAAAGCCTAGTTTTTTAGTCTGATTTTCCAACCTGTTTTTAGATGTACCATTTTTTAATCTCAATACTTCATCTTTGAATAAGTTGTAATGTGTAATGTTTTTTAGTAAAAAAGAAAGACTATTTTTAAACATGTAAAACTTATTTAAAAAAGTACCATGTTCATTAAACTCAAACCTCAAAGAGCAAATCCAGTTTTGTAAATTATAGAAATAAAGCCCTCTGGTTGTATTGGCATTTCGACCATGTGGAACAGCAAAATGAGGGAGTTCTACAAATACCAGTTTCGTATCATGGTGAGGGCTATTTATTATTTCCTTTATAGCCATTCGTTTTTCCAAACCAACTGAACCTGGACAGCCAAGATTGAATGAATAGGTTGAGTTTTTGCCCATTAATTTATCAAAAAAGATAGGGTTGATATGATTATTGATTCGACTTGTACCAATAAAAAAAGTATCATGTCTATTTTCTGTATTATCTAGGTATGCAAATTTTGAATCAAATATATCGTTTCCCCAAAATGTTGGAAGCAACATTCTTGGAATTTGCATTATAGCAAATAAGACAGCAAAAAATATCAATAATTTTAGACAAAATTTCTTCATCATTCTTAAAATTGAAAATAAATAAATTCACTCTTCTCTCCAATGTGATACATTATAACTATTGCCAGTATAAAGTATACCAACCATCTCAATGGTGCTGCAAAGTTCATTCTCTCTAATCCATGTTGATATTTTCGTTGTATCCATTCAATGATTATCAAAACGACAATGAAAAAAAACAAGGTGTAGAGATCATTGGCTTTCAATTTCAGCATTTTTAAATTAGACAAAATCGCAAGGCTTTTAAATGAAAACATTTCAATGATATAGTTAAAACCATGTGTGATGGATGTCGCTCTAAAAAATATCCAAGCAATACAAGTAAGAAAGAAGGTTGTAATTATTTGATAAAACTCCCTAAACGATGGCAGCATCCTATCAGCAGCAACAATGCCTATGTTTTTACGATTTGTTTTCATTAACAGGGAAGGTAAAAAATACAAGGCATTCAAGCCTCCCCAAAAAATGAATGTCCAGTTGGCACCGTGCCAAAATCCGCTTACCAAAAATATGGCAAAGGTGTTTCTAACTTTTAAAGCTTGCGAACCACGACTTCCTCCTAGTGGGAAATAAAGGTAATCTTTGAACCACGAGCTTAGAGAAATGTGCCAACGTCGCCAAAACTCTGCAATGTCTCTGGAGAAATAAGGATAGGCAAAATTTCGCATTAGGTTAAAACCAAAAAGCCTAGCTGTTCCCAATGCAATATCCGTGTAGCCAGAAAAATCTCCATAAATTTGGAAAGCAAACAATACCGCTCCAATCATTAAAACTGGACTGGAAGAGGCACTTGGATCGGCAAAAATTTGATCGACAAAAGGAGAGCAGCTATCGGCAATCACTACTTTTTTGAAGAAGCCCCACAACATTTGCCTAAGTCCATCAGAAGCTTCTTCATAATCAAATGTCTTTTCTTTGCTAAACTGTGGAATGAAGTTCTTGGCTCGCTCAATGGGACCTGCCACGAGTTGCGGGAAAAACGCCACGTAAGCAAAAAATGCAAGTGGGTCTCTGGAAGCTTTTATTTCTCTCCTATAAACATCAATGGTGTAGCTAAGGGTTTGGAAAGTGTAAAAGCTAATTCCTACGGGAAGCAGAATATTCAAAGTGAAAAAGTCTGCCTGCATCCCCAAATTATTCAGCATTGTTTCTGTAGAGTCAACAAAGAAGTTGAAATATTTAAAGAAGCCTAAAATCCCAAGATTGACTAAAATACTAACCCAAAGTAAGCCTTTTCTTTTCTTTTCATTATCTGAACTATCAATTTGAACACCTAAAGTGTAATCAAGTATACTGCTTAGAATAATCAATCCTAAAAATCTCCAATCCCACCATCCATAAAAAAAATAACTCGCAAAAATCAATAGTACATTTTGCCACCGAATGGATTTTTTACATACAAACCAAAAAAGCACAAAAACTATAGGAAGAAATAGAAAGTATTCTAATGAATTAAATATCATACTTGAGCATTTTGTTATAATTATTCTCTTTACTCGGTACTACTCAATATCACATTCTTGTCTTTACAGCCTTGTTTTAAGGCAGTGAACGTTCTTTGAGAAGAACTAAAATACATTACTCAAAATAGGAACATATTTAACTAATAATATTCTGAGCGAAATAATGACTCAGAAAAGAGACATTTCAGTTTTGCATAGTCACTGATAATTCGCACAAAGATAAAAGAATATTGGTGTTTATTCTATGAGAACTTAGTAAATAAATTGACAGCTTATAACCTAAGAATAGCATTTACTAGAAAAAATATTTTTAGAGAAATTTAAAAATGTCAATAAAATTTTGTACTAGGTGCCTTCTTCCTATAGGAAGCTGGCGAGTAGCTATTTTATAGTTATTTTGGTGCTTTTCTAATAAAAAAACCTAAAATTACTTTATACTAATTTGAAATTAAAATTTTGAAAGTTTTTTGAGCAGAACTTGATTGGATGCGCAGAAAATACACTCCCTTAGGAATCATATTTATATTTAATATATTATTTTCTTTTTGGTGGATGATGGCTTTGCCCGAAACATCAAAAAGTGTGGCAAATCGCCAATCTTGACTTTTGATAATAATTTGTTTTTGATAAATTTCAAAATCGAATAGATCAATAGGTTCAATTGTATTTAATCCGGTTTTGTTCTTTGAGAGCCTAGCAATCCAAGCATCGTGATTCCCATGTTTGTAGCCGAGGTCACCATCATAAGAATCGGTGTAGCCACATACGATTAGAATATCATTATCTTGAAAAATATCTCTAAAAGAATCGTACTGATTGCCTCCAAAAACTTGGTTTTCTACAATATTTAAATTTAGATCCAATTCCAAGAACCAAGCATCTTGTGTCAAATAACTGGAGTTTACATCTCCGTCGAAAGAGAAGGACTCCGAAACAATGACCAGATTTCCATTATCAAGTTCAATAACTTTTTGAGGTATTTCAAGCGAGCTGCCTCCAAAAACTTTATAAATTGGTTCCGAGGCTTCATTAACTTTTAAAACCAATAAATCACTGTTGCCAAAACTATTTTCAAAGGTTGAAAAGGTTTCGGCAATAACTATGTATGCTCCAGAGCTATGTTGAATAACATCTATTGGAGTTTCAGATTTTATACCGCCATAAGTTTGTTCCCAAAGCAAATTTCCTTCTAAATCAATTTCTGCCAACCACAAATCTTTGGCTCCAATATGTTGTGAAACATCACCATCGCCTGCTCGAATATAACCAGCAATGAAGTAATTTCCATTGTTATTTACAAAAATAGACAGCCCTTCGTCGCCTAGAGAGCTACCCAATTTTTTCTCCCAAATTTTATTTCCATCGAAATCAAAATGATAAAGTAAAATATCTCCATCATTACCTGTCGTGTCTGACAAGTACAATATGCTGCCAATTGCTCCAAAAGTATCATCACTACTTTGCACCATTTGATTGAATGCATCAAAATGTTCAGTGCCAAAAGTTTTAAACCATTCGATAGAACCGTTGATATTTATTTTGGCAATAAATGCATCAATTTCTCCAAATACTTCTGCTACATCACGTCCTCTATCATCTACTGTCCCACAAACAAATATCTCATTGTTATCTGATATAAATGCATTGGTCAAATAATCTGAACCAAATCCACCAATTATGAGTTCCCATTCAAGGTTAAAATTTCTATCAATAGCTCGAAGCCAAATGTCTTGTAATGCAATTTTGGGAATGCTAAGGTCATTGGAAGTAGTAATGCCCACAGCAATAAATCCATTTTCAGCTTTGGGTAAAATTTTAAATAGACGATCATCTCCAGTTCCACCCAATACAACTTGGTCTACAATTTGATATTGCCCACTAAGCCCAATTGTTACAAAAGTCAGACAAAAAATAGTGAGCAAAAATTTGTTCATAACGATGGATTAAGAGAGTGAAATAAATTAACTCAATTTATTTTATGACGCTATTACTATGCGTTTACGGGCAATAAGCTATCCGTCTCTTCAAAACCAACGCCATATTCTTTCAATTCGTCTAAAATAGGGTTGTAAACTTCTGGCATTATTGGGATTCTGACACCTGTAAGACCAACTTTTTCAGTTGCAATCAATTTAACCATCATTCCTGCAGGCAAACCTACCAATTTTGAAATAGCCGTATTTTCTTCGTCCTCACCCATATTTATCAAAGTGGCAGATAGTCTTCTTTTTTCGTCATTGATTATATAATCAACTTCGTGCAACATAACAATCATATCTTTGTCCCCTGGTTCCAGCTTCCATTTTTCCGCCAATAATTTACATAAAATTTCAGCAGGACTAGCTTCTGTCAATCCAATTGCTTGATTGTTAAAAATACCCAACCAAGTCAGTTTGTCCATTATTTCATCATTGATTTCTAATTCTAAAAACTCAGCAAGAGCAGATTTTAGGTCGTCATTATTTTGAATAAACTCGGTTGGTAAAAACTGTGCTACAAAATCATTGTAAGTTGCTCCCTCCACATTTATTTTATAAGTTCCATCTGTCCAGCCCAACTTGACAAAAGAGTTCCAGGCTTTACAATACCCTTTTTTTCTAAGAGTTCCACGTAAAAAAGTACCGATTCCATCACTTTCAAGATCGTATTTTTCTATATACTTAACGGAGTCCCTGTTAGGATAAACTTCAAATGAACCTAAGTTGCCAATTTCACGGTCTTCAGCTGTATTGAAAACCCTGTTGTAAGGAATGTATTTTGGTTTGAAGTTGTAAAGATATTGACTGACTCCTTGTCCAGCTTTTACAACATTCATCGGTGCCCATGTAAATTTATAATTCCAGGGATTTGTATCGTGGTCTGGATGAATAAGCGCACCTGCAAAAGAATAGACAGCATTTATATCTCCACCTTTTGATTTTAAAGTGTCCAACATTTTCATTGTTGCCAAATGATCAATGCCAGGATCAAGTCCAATTTCACCCATAAACAACAAGCCAGCTTTTTCAAAAGCCTCATTCATAGCCATAGATTCTTTGTCTACATAAGAAGCAGTGACAAGGTGTTTTCCAAATTTTAAGCAATCTTTTGCTACGATAGAATGAAATATGAAAGGCAGTAAAGAAGCCACAATATCAACTTCTGAAATATACTTTTCACGATGTTCAGCATTGGTAACATCAAACTGAACAGCTGTGCCATTTTGATGGCCATTTATCTTTTTTTGTGCCAACTGTTGATCTAGATCGCCAACAGTAATTTTCCAATCGAATGTTTCCGATTTTTTCAACAAATAGGAAATAATATGCGATGCAGATTTACCTGCTCCAAGGATTAATATACGTTTCATTTTTAATAAGTGTCGATTGATTTGATATTGCGGTGCAAGATATGGATTATACCAACTATTTTTACAAAATGTTCCAAATATGTATGTATATCCGATGCAGGCATCGGATATACAAAAAATGCCAACCCGGTGGGGTTCGAACCCACAACCTCTGGCTCCGGAAACCAACACTCTATCCAGTTGAGCTACGGGTCGGTTGTTTTAAGTACTTTTGTAAGAGTACTTATTTGCCTACAAAATTAGATATAAAGAAATGATATAAAAACAATTGTTCATTTTTATCAGCAATATTTTCAATACTATTTTAGAATATGGTTAAAATAGATGCATTATAAGCATAGGAGTTCTGCTATAATTATGCAGCCAATTTATCCAACAGCTCTTTGGTTTCTTTTACATAGTCATTATATATAGAAGTAGCAGGACCATTGAATCCAGTATGAATTCTTTTTACGTTACCATTTTTATCAATAAAGATGGTTGTGGGAAATGAAATGATTTTGTTGAGCATTGGAAATTGTTCAGAAGCCAATTTTTTGCTGGCTTTGCCACCATATAGAATTGGATATTTAATATCCATTTCACGGATATACTTCTCTAAAAAAGTTTTGTCCTTTTCTAAAGTTCCATTTCGTTCGTAAGCAACACCAACAAACTCAACTCCTTTGGATTTATAATTTTTGTATAGATCGTTGTAAAACCTGGTTTCGTCCATGCAATTTGGGCACCAAGATCCAAAAATTTGAACAATGAGTGCTTTGTTGTCTTTAATCAAATCATCAAAAGATTTGTTTTGTCCTTCAAGGTTGGGAAAGGAAAAAGCAACCTTTTCAGATTTATTATTGAGGTAGGTAAGTTCGTTCGGGTTGGGGAGTTTCGCCTTCGCATTCTTTTGAGCAATGAAAGGTTCTCGCCAATGTTTGCCAGAAAAGAACTCACCTTTTATTTTATCATTTTCAACAACACCTGTAAATAAAAAAGCGTGTGAACCATCAAAACAAGACAGGTAAAATTGATCGCCATAAATTTTACCAGCTAAAAAGCGATAATCGCCAGTTTCTGTTCTAAAAGTTCCAGAAAGATCATTTCCTGTTTGTTTAAACTCACCAATTGCAGGATATTCATCTTCTGTTTCTGGACTGAATTTTACAGACCACAATCCTCCAGCCTGGGCTTCTACTTTATCACCTGCGGCCATTTGCAAATTGTAATCAGTGAACCTTGGCGGAATAATGTTTTGATTCAAGTTACTATATGCGTGAAAATTCATTTTATATTCTTTCTCATCTCTTGGATTTTTGATCCATTCACCCTCTAAGTTTTCTCCTAATAATTTGGCTGTTACTTCAGAATTGAAAATGGGCATTGTAAAGTGCAATTCATTTTCATTCCATCGGTAATCGACCACTTTGATTTCCTCCACACCATTTTGAACTATTAGAAAGTCATCGTTCTTATTTTTTAACAATTTGAATGGAATAAGGTGGTTTTCATCTATTTCTAAAAAGGCTGATAAATTCATAATTTCCTTTTTTTGTTGTGCTGATTTTTGTACCAATGCCTTCGTTTTAGATAGTGCAGGTGTATCTTGATTCGTTTTCTGGTCAGAATTACAAGAAATGATAAGAAAAGCAAAAGCGGTTAACAATAAAGTTTGAAATCGCATATTAAAATATTTTTTATAAAGATAAGAAATGGTCTATGAAATCGAGTAGATATTTAAATCACCATTCTCAATAATATCGCAATGGTTGCTTCTTAAATTCAAAAAGGCAACCTCAATTGAGGTTGCCTTTTTAGAAATTATCTGTTAGAAAGGGTATTTATATCTTATTTCCTGAGTTTTTATTGTCTTCATAAATCTTTAAAGTTTTTTTCAATTCTTTTCGAGCGAAAAATATCCTGCTTTTAACTGTTCCCAATGGTAAATTTAGCTTTTCAGCGATTTCTTGATATTTAAATCCTTGGAAATGCAACATAAAAGGAATTCTAAAATCCTTGTTTAACTCTTTGATGCTTTTTTTAATGTCTTCCATTATAAAACCAGCCTCAGACCTGTTTAGCTCAATTCCTAAAACAGAAGAATTGATATAATAGAGATTGTCTGTAGCATCAATAATGGTCTTTCTTTTGGACTTTTTTCTATATCCATTTATGAAAATATTTTTCATAATAGTATATAGCCAAGCATTTAAGTTGGTACCTTCTTTAAATTTGTCCTTGTTAACCAGTGCTTTATACACTGTTTCTTGTATCAAATCATTGGCTTCTTCTAAATCTTGTGTTAGTTTAAAAGCAAATGGTTTTAATGAAGGGGAAAAGTCAACTATTGCCTGAGAAAAATTTGAAGCACTCATAAATAAGAATTTTGTTTAAGTTTTGCACTTAAATATATAACAATTATACGTTTTGAAATAATTTTGTTTAATTTTTAATATAAAATATTAAACAATTAACATT
>JAHDGP010000076.1:7280-13339 GCA_020627525.1 Bacteroidota bacterium | reverse complement strand
AACGGAAAAATTGACAGAAGGGCACTACCTGAAATTGAAGGCCAAGATGTAGTGAGAAGTGTTTATAAACCAGCAAAAACGGAGACTGAAAAAGAACTTGTTTCTATCTGGGAAGAAATATTGGGAATGGAAAAGATCGGAATAACCGACGACTTTTTTGAATTAGGCGGCAATAGTTTGAGTATAACAAAAGTCTCAAGTATTATTTATAAAAAATTAGGTGTTAAAATTTCGATAAATGATTTGTTCATAAATTCAAAAATCATTGAGCAAGCAAATTTGATCAATAACATTAAATTGATTTGCAAGAATGATGTCGATAGTGAAGTTGAAATTGAAAAGTTCGTAATTTAAAAACCATTAACTCATATTTCAAAGTATTGACAATCAATATTTGTAAAAAAAATATTGTACAAGTTAATTTGATCTTACCACTTACTTGCTTTTTTATATCCAAAACATTTTACAAATGCAAAATCTTTTAAACAAACTAAATAGTAATAATATTTCCATCAATGTAATTGATGGAAAATTAGATATTCAAGCTCCTAAGGGAGTTATGACTAAAGAACTACTTAGTGAAATTAAACTACATAAAGATGAACTGATTGCATTTGTAAGTAAATACCAATCTTCAACCCAAAATGCTATATTGAATATTCCAAAGGCCCCGCAAAGTGAAGCTTATAGTTTGTCTTCCGCTCAAAAACGAATCTGGGTTTTAAGTCAATTTGAAGATGGCAGCAAGGCATACAATATTTCAAGTATTAAAGAACTTACTGGACCTTTTAATTTCAACGCATTAAAAGAAGCATTTAAAAAAGTAATCAGTCGTCATGAGTCATTGAGGACAAATTTTAAAGAAAACAAAAAGGGAGAAGTAAATCAAATTATTGTCAGTAAAGAAAATGCGAAGTTTGAATTACAGTACTTAGATTTAACTTCGAAAAAGATAAACCAAAAAGAGACAATAGAATTAATAAAATCAGAAATTGATATTTATTTTGATTTGGAAAAAGATTCTTTGATTTGGGCAAAAGTTTACAAAGTTTCTTCAGATAAACATGTTTTGAGCATAAACATGCACCACATTATTAGTGATGGCTGGTCATTGCAAATAATGACCAATGAATTGTTTGAAATTTATAATGCATTTAACAAAAATGAAGATTTATCAATTCCTGAGTTAAACATTCAATACAAGGATTATGCTGAATGGCAGCAATCAAGTTTTGAAAATGAGGATACTAAAAATCATCAAAAATTTTGGCTTGATCAATTTGATGGTGCATTACCCGTTTTAAATCTTAGTGGTTTTAAATCAAGACCAATAGAAAAAACGTACGACGGAGAATGTCTGACAAAAGTAATAGATCCAAAATTGTCCCAAAGTTTTACAAAGCTTTGCAATGAAAATGGTGGAACGCTTTTTATGGGTTTACTGTCTGCGGTTAATGTTTTGCTCTACAGATATTCTGGTCAAAATGATTTGATTGTTGGCAGTCCAATCGCAGGAAGAGAACACGCAGATTTGCACGATCAAATTGGTTTCTATATTAGTACTTTGCCGTTTAGAACAATTATAAATGAAGGAGAAACTTTTATTGAACTCTTTTCAAAAATAAAGGAAAACACCCTTAATGCATACGACCATCAGTCTTATCCTTATGATGAATTGATTGAGAAGTTAAATTTAAAAAGAGACCTAAGTCGAAACCCTTTGTTTGACGTTCTGTTAACATTACAGAATAATGATAATTTAAAAGTAGATAGCAAATCTATCGGCGACCTAAACATAAATGAATTTGATGCCAATCAAAAGCCGATTAGCAAATTTGATCTTGAATTTACTTTTGTTGAGACCGATGAAGGATTGAGTCTTACGCTTATTTACAACAATGGTATTTATGGAAAATTCTATGCAGAGCAGTTAACCAATCACTTAACTGAATTGATTCAAAGTGTTGTAAATCAACCAAGTGAATCTATTGATTTATTGAATTTATTTAGTGCAGCAGATGCGAATTTGATTGAAGCGTTTAAGAATACAGCTATTATTGAAGTTGACAAAAATGAAACAATAGTAAATTTGTTTGAAAAACAAGTACTCAACTGCTCTAACAAGGAAGCTATATTTTTTGAGAATAATTTTTATTCATATAGCGAAATAAACACTAAGGCAAATCAATTAGCTAGATTTCTAAAAAAGGAAAAAGAGGTTAAAAAAGGAAGCCTTATTGGTGTAAAAATGGATCGTTCAGAAAAATTGATTGTTTCATTATTGGCTGTAATGAAAGTGGGTGCCGCATACGTTCCAATAGATCCACAATATCCTGTTCAACGAATTGAGTTTATTGAACAAGACAGTAAATGCAAAGTAAGTATTGATTCAAATCTTTATTCTGAGTTTGAAGAAAAGTCTGCCGATTTTGACACTGAAAATATTGAAAGTAAATTAGCCCACTCGAATTTAGCTTATGTTATTTATACCTCTGGTTCTACAGGAAAGCCCAAAGGCGTTAAACTAAATCACGGAAATGTTGCTACGATGATTGCTTGGGCTAAACAAGAATTTGCCGATACTTCATTTGATATAATTTATGCCGTTACATCACACTGTTTCGACCTTTCAGTATTTGAAATGTTCTTTCCACTTTGTACAGGGAAATCAATTCGAGTTTTAAAAAATGGATTAGAGATAAGCGAATATTTGAAAGGGGATGATAAAGTGCTGATTAATACAGTGCCATCCGTCATTCAAACCCTATTAGAAAAAGGTGAAAAATTTGAAGGAGCGACAGCTATAAATATGGCTGGCGAACCAATTCCAGTTGGCATTACTCATAAACTTGATTTTGATAAAGTTGAGGTTAGAAATTTGTACGGTCCTTCAGAAGATACAACTTACAGTAGCTGCTATAAAATCAATAACAGCTTTAATAAATCCATTCCAATAGGAAAACCTGTAAGCAATACCAGTTTTTATATTTTATCTGAGAAAAATCAAATTCAACCAATTGGAGTCTTAGGAGAGCTTTGTATTTCTGGAAGCTGTTTGTCAGAAGGCTATCTTGGTAGACCTAAATTGACTGAAGAAAAATTTGTTGAAAATCCATTTGATGAAGGAACCAAATTATATAAAACAGGTGATTTAGCAAGATGGATGCCAGATGGAAATATTGAATTCATTGGCAGGAAAGATTACCAAATAAAACTGCGAGGCTATAGAATTGAACTAGGTGAAATAGAGTTTGTTCTAAACAAGCAAGTTGGCATTGAGAAAGCTGTAGCAGTTGTCAAAGAAGTTACAGGGCAAAAATCTTTGGTTGCCTATTTGGAAGTAAATGCAGACTTTGACAAAGGAGAATTGCGAAACAAGTTAGTAGCTGATTTGCCTGATTATATGATTCCAGCTTATTTTATAGAGTTGGATGAAATACCAATGACTCCAAATGGTAAAGTAGATAGAAAAGCCTTGCCATCTGTTACAGGAGAGGATGTTATCAGGAGGAATTATGTTGAGCCAGTTAATGAAACTGAGACCGAGTTGATAGACATTTGGAAGGATTTACTTCGATTAGAAAAAATAGGAACGACAGATAACTTTTTTGAATTAGGCGGGCATAGTTTGATAATTGCAAAATTTATTAATAGAACTTATGAAGTATTAAATCAAAGTATTTCTTTTAAAGATTTCTTTTTAAATCCAACAATCAAAGGGATTGCCAATAAACTTAAAGAAAATACTTTTGAAGCAATACCTGTTTTAGATGAGCAAGATTTTTATGAACTTACTCCCGTTCAATTCCGTTTTTGGCTGCTTTGTCAAATGGAGGAAATCAACAAAGCTTACAATATTCCTATTAATATAAAACTGAATGGATCTGTAGACCTAGATAAATTAAAGCAAGCCTTTTTAAGTTTGTTTGGAAAACATGAAAGTCTTAGAACAAAATTTGTTCAAAATAGTGATGGAAATATTTATCAACAGATAGTTACAATGGCTGATTTAGATTTTGAATTAGAGGCTCTTAATTTGAAAGATAAAAATGATTTAAAAAATATAGTTTCCGACTTTAATACCACCCCATTTGATTTGAGTAAAGGAACATTGTTAAGTGCATTGTTGATTCAATCAGATTCAGAAAATAGTTATTTGTGTATTAAAATGCATCATATAGTTTCGGATGGATGGTCAATGCAAGTGCTTACAAATGATTTGTCCGAATTTTACAACTGTTTGATGGATGGAAAAGAAAGTCAAAATAGCAATTTAAAAATACAGTATAAAGATTATTCTGCTTGGATTAATAATAAATTAAATTTAAAATTCAACAAAGAAAAAGAGTATTGGCTTGAAGAATTTTCAGGTGTGCTTCCAAAGATTGATTTGCCAAGCTTTCAGCCAAGACCACCTGTTAAAACTTACAATGGTGCATTAATCAATCTCGAATTTCCGAATTCCTTAGTTGACCAAGTAAAGAGAATTTCAAAGGAAAATAAAGTAACAGTATTTACAACTTTGTTGGCTGGATTGAATGGATTGCTTTATAGATATACAGGACAAAATGATTTAATTCTTGGAACACCCGTTTCTGGAAGAAACCATCCAGATTTAGAAAGCCAAATTGGTTTATTCATCAATACTTTACCAGTAAGAACCAAGTTTGAAGACGATGTTGATTTTCAAAACTTAGTAAGATTACAAAGTGCAATCATTGCTAAGACCTATGAAAATGCAGATTATCCTTTTGGTGAACTTGTAAATGAATTGAATGTTGAAAGAGATGCTAGTCGTTCGCCAATATTTGATATATTGGTTATTAGCAACAACACCGATTCAAATATTCTGGATAAATCGTTGTTTAAAAATCTTACTTGTGAGTATTATGAAGGCTTAAACCTTGTTTCGAGTAAGTATGATATAACATTTGCCTTTGCAGAAGAAAATAATGGAATCAGCATAGGTGTTGAATACAATACGGATTTATTTAAGGAAGATTTTTTACTTGAAATGGTGGGAAATTATAAGACCTTCCTTGCTCAATGTATTAAAAACGCAAATCAGAAAATCAATGAAATTGACTACTTAGATAATAATACTAAGGAGACGATTTTAAATAAATTTAATAATACTGATCATAGTTTTGACCAACAAGCCACTTTTGTAGATTTGTTTCAAAAGCAGGCAAAGAAAACGCCCGATAATGTTGCATTTGTTTGTCAAAATGAAAGTATAACTTATCAAGAATTAGAAAAGGAGTCCAATAAATTAGCACAGTATCTTATAGAATTGGGAACTGTTCGAGGTCAGATAATTGGCGTTTGCATTGAACGTTCTTTAAATATGATGATTGGAATTATTGGAATCCTGAAAGCTGGAGCTTCCTACTTGCCGCTAGATCCATTCTATCCAATTGATCGCATTGATTACATTCTTGATCACAGCAAGGCTGCATTTGTACTAGTAAGTGATCAGACAAAACCAATTTTACCAAGAGGTATTTTAAAAATAAATCTCGATGATGAAAATGTTTGGGCAGCTAAAGAGCACTTACAACCTTTAGATATAAATTCAGATTCTATTGCTTATGTAATTTATACTTCTGGTTCAACAGGAAAACCCAAAGGTGTACAAGTTGCTCATTTGAATTTGACCAACTTTTTTGAAGGATTAAATCAAAAATTTGGCAAGCAAACAAAACCAAACAATTGGTTGGCGGTAACAAGCATTAGTTTTGATATTTCTATTTTGGAACTGTTGTGGACGATAACAAAAGGAGATAAGGTCGTAATTCAATTAGAACGGCCAATGGCGATTCAAGCCAAGCCTCAAATGGATTTTAGTATTTTTTATTTTCCTACCAAACAAGTTTCAACTTCTTCAGGAAACATTTATAAATTGTTGACAGAAGGGGCAAAATTTGCAGATGAAAATTGCTTTGAGGCAATTTGGGTTCCCGAAAGACATTTCCATGATTTTGGTGATCAATTTCCAAACCCCTCCGTTGCAGCGGCAGCCGTTTCGGCACACGAGGTGGGACACGCCATCCAGCACG
>JAHDGP010000076.1:0-7270 GCA_020627525.1 Bacteroidota bacterium | reverse complement strand
GTTTCAACAATTACGAAAAATATTAAATTGAGATCAGGTAGTTGTGTGCTGCCTTTACACGATCCAGTACGAGTTGCTGAAGAGTGGTCGATGATTGATAATTTGTCGGAGGGTAGGGTTGAATTATCCATTGCATCTGGATGGCATCCCAATGACTTTGTACTTGCTCCAGAGTGTTACAAAGAACGACATGCGGTGATGCGTGAAAAAATTCAAACGCTAAAAAGTTTGTGGCGGGGAGAATCACTTACCAGAAAAAACGGAGTGGGGCAGGATTTTGAATTTTTTGTTCACCCCAAACCGATACAAAAAGAGCTGCAACTTTGGGTGACTGCTGCTGGCAGTGTCGATACATTTAAATATGCTGGCGAAATTGGTGCGAATGTTTTAACCCATCTTTTAGGGCAAAGCATTGAAGACTTGGATGAAAAAATTAAAGCCTATAGAATTGCTTTAAAGGAAAATGGATTTGATTCCAATAAAGGTAGAGTGGCATTGATGATGCATACATTCGTAAGCGATGATATAGATTATGTAAAAGAACATGTCGAAATTCCATTTAAAAATTATTTGAAAAGTTCTGCTAATTTGATGAAGCCATTGGCTGAAGAAAAAGAATTAGATATGCAGAATGATATGGATGCTCTATTAGATGCTGGCTTCAATAGATTTTTTAAGACAAGCAGCTTATTTGGTACGCCAGAATCTTGTTGGCAAATTGTAAATAAAATTCATAAAATAGGTGTTGATGAAATAGCTTGTTTGATTGATTTTGGTGTTGAAGAGGAGATCGTTCTTGATAATTTTAATCACTTGGAAAGACTGAGAGATTTAATTCATAGATCTAAATGCCAATACGATTACATCATTAACAGAACCAGTCAATTAGACGAGGAACAATTTACTACTCCTTTAATTGATAAATTTAATATTTCTCATTTACAATCTACCCCTTCATTTTTTGAAGAATTATTGTTGCAAAATAAAGGTTCAGAAACAGTAAAAAATCTTGATACATTATTGGTAGGTGGTGAGGCATTGAGCCAATCTTTAGCAAACAAGTTATTGAGCGTGAGAAAAGGTCCAATTCACAATATGTACGGACCGACAGAGACAACTATTTGGTCATCAATAAAAACCATTGAGGAAGGGGATAGTGTAAACATTGGCTCGCCAATAGCAAATACGCAAATTTACATTTTAGACAGATTTAATAAGTTGTGTCCAATTGGTGTCCCTGGAGAATTATGCATTGCTGGACTTGGCGTTGCTGCGGGATATTTAAACAGGCAAGACCTGACAGATGAAAGATTTGTTGAGAATCCATTTGATAAAAAACAAAAAAATTACAAAACAGGAGATTTAGCAAAGTGGTTACCAAATGGGGAGTTGGAGTTTTTAGGAAGGTTAGATAGACAGGTTAAGGTCAATGGGCATAGGATTGAGTTAAATGAAATTGAAAAGGTCGTTTTAGAAATTCCAGAAGTTGTTCAAGCGGTAGTTTCGACATTTAGTAAAAATGATCATACATTTTTATCGGCTTATATAATTTCTGAAAATAAGTCTGTAACAGATACCCATGTTAAAGATTTTATTAGATTGAGATTGCCGAGTTATATGATTCCTGAAAATGTAATTTTTCTTGATGAATTTCCTCAAACACCAAATGGAAAAATTGATGTTAAAAAACTACCAAGACCAGACCAAGCAAAGGAAGTTAAAGAAAACTACGTCGCACCAAGAAATAAACTGGAAAAAGATATGTGCGCAATTTGGGCTAAGTCATTAGGTTTGGAAAAAGTTGGAATAGATGATAATTATTTTGAAATTGGCGGAAATTCATTAAGAGCTTTTCAATTGCTGTCAACTATAAATTCTGAACTAAAATTAGAAGTGAAAATTATTTCATTTTTTCAATTTCCAACCATTAGACTGTTTGTTGAAAATATTCAAACGAGCGGTTTAAATAGTTCAGGCGTTGAAATTGAAGAAAAAGAAATGGAAGATGTAGATGATATTTTATCATTTATGGAAAATGTTTAGGAAGGTTCCCCTAATACTCAACACCACAGTTTTAATTAATTAAAAATCTGTATTAATCTACAGATTTTAAACTAATCTTGTAAATTTTGAAAAGAGATATTGCAATTATAGGACTATCTGGGAAATTTCCTAAATCTGAAAATATAAACAGTTTTTGGAATAACTTGAAAGAAGGGAAAGAATTGGTTTCTTTTTTTTCAAAGGAAGAGTTACAGGATAAAAATATCGAAGGAGTCGATGCGGAGAACTTTGTAAAAGCTTCTTCATTTATTGCTGATTCAGAAAATTTTGACTATCCCTTCTTTAAATATACACTTGATGAGGCTTTGATAATGAATCCTCAGACGAGGATGATGCATCAATTGGTATGGAAAGCACTTGAAGATAGTGCCTGTAATATAGAGAAGTATAATAAAAAAATCGGAATATTTTTAGGAGCGGACAAAGATGTAAATTGGAGCCTTTATTCCTCTTTTGTAAAAAATGAGAATGTCGATGAATTGACACGAATAAAGATTGCTAATCCGAATTTTATGTCTTCATTGATTTCTTACAAATTAAACTTTACAGGACCTTGTTATTTTATAGATACAGCTTGTTCAACATCCTTAAGTGCTGTTCATCTTGCTTGTAGAAGTTTATTGTTGAATGAATGTGGCATTGCAGTTACGGGTGGAATTAGAATGTTATCTTTTAAAGAATATGGCTACCACTATCAACAAGGCTCAATAGCTTCAAGTGATGGACACAATTACAGTTTTGATGAAAATGCATCTGGAACAATATCAGCAGAAGGAGCAGGAGTGGTAATATTGAAAAAACTAGAAGAAGCCTTAAAAGACAAAGATCCTATTTATTGCGTAATCAAATCTACTGCAATGAATAATGATGGAAGCAATAAAGGAGGCTACACTATTCCAAGTGTGAAAGGGCAGTCTGATTGCATCAAACTTGCACATAAAATTGCAGGAGTTTCACCTGATGAAATAAGTTACATTGAGGCAAACGGAACAGGTACCAAAATTGGTGATCCTATTGAAATTGAATCTTTAAATGTTGCATTTGGAAATAATGTAAATCATAAATGTGCAATTGGTTCTGTAAAGTCGAATATGGGACATGCTAGTGAAGCAGCCGGTGTGATTAGTTTGATAAAAACTGCTTTAGCAATAAAAAACAAAATAATACCCGCTAGTATAAATTATAATTCTGCAAACCCAGCGATTAATTTTAATGAAGGGCCGTTTTATGTAAATGCTGCTACTACAAAATGGGAGAGTGACAAACCTTTGGTTGCAGGAGTAAATTCACTAGGTATTGGTGGTACAAATGTACATACAATTTTAAAAGAAGCTCCCGCTGTTCAAAAGACAGTGTCTAATGGAAAACCCAAACTGTTTCCTTATTCAGCAATTAGTGAATCAGCACTTGATAAAGTAGAAACCAACTTGCTGAAATTTTTGGAGAATCAGAAAGAAATAAGTTTATCAGACCTTGCATATACCTTACAAGTTGGTAGAAAATCATTGTCTAATCGAAAATATTTGATGGCAAATGATAGAGAGGATTTGATACAAAAAATCAAGCAAACGGAGTTAAATAAATTCAATACAAAGAAAAAAGAAAACGTGATTTTTATGTTTTCTGGTCTAAGAAATGAGTTGTTAGATTTTGATTTCGAACTGTATAATGAATTTGATCAGTTTAAGCAATATTTAGAGGAAGGCTTTTCGTATTTGAAAGAAATGTTAAATGTTGATTTTAAAGAAGCAGTGTTTGGAAATGGTGCTATCTCTGAAATTAACAACACACAACTCGTTCATTTTTTGTTGGAATATTCGTTTGCAAAATTTTTAATTTCACTTGGTGTGAAACCCAATTATTTGCTTGGCGATGGTATAGGTGAATTTATTGCTGCATGTATTAGTGGAGTGATTGATCTTAAAGATGCATTGAGAATTGTCAGCGTTAGGGTGAAATTATTAAATTCTAAGAAATCGCCAGATTTAAACTTTAAGGAATTTGAAGATACCTTGAATTCAGTAGAGTTTTCAAATCCAACAATTCCATTCATCTCAAATGTATCAGGTGAATTAATAACAGATGAACAAGCCACCTCTATCAATTATTGGTCCGATCAAATAGCCAAAGATGCAGAGTTCGAGAAAGCAAATGAAAAAGCGATAAAGACTTTATCTGAATTGAGTAATTGTTTGTTTATTGAAATTGGTCAAGGTAAAAAACTAACAGGATATTGTACATTAAACCATAACCAAAACTTAAATATCGAAGCAGTAAATGCTATTAGAGATCCTTTAGAGAAAATTGATAATGAGGCTTTCTTGTTTAATTTTTTAGGAGAGATTTGGTTGAATGGTTTTGATATTGACTGGTCTAAAATTTATAAAGAGAATACCCCTAACAAAATTTCGATACCTTCCTATACTTTTGATAAAATAAAGGTGCTTGGTAAAGTATCAGCAGAAGATCATTTGAAATCACAGGGGCAACTGAGTATAAATGAAAATCAAACAAGTTTAAGTTTCTATTTGCCATCTTGGCAATATGCTCCAAAAATAGGAGGCTTTGTTGATGGAGAATCAAAGTTGGGAAATTGCTTATTCTTTTCGAATGATGATGATTTTTCTAAAAATTTATTAGATAAACTTGTTGCTAAAGGGAACAATGTAATTGAAGTGCAAAAGGGACTGGAGTATGAGTCTACCAAAAAACAAGTAATCATTAACCCAAAAAATCTGGAGCATTTCAAAAAACTAATTGACGATTTAAGGCTCATTAATTTCAATACTGACACATTTGTTTTTGGATGGAAATCGAATTCCAGAAAAAAAGAGGATGTTGATTGCAGAAATTATTCACAGTTAAATGAATCAATTTTCGAAGTGTCCAATATCATCAATCACTTTAATCTATACGAAGCAGAAAAAACTAAAAAGTTTGTACTTATAAGCGATGAAAGCCAAGTTGTAATTGGTTCAGAAAAAATTGATGTGAAGAGAAACCACATCGCGACCTTATTGAAAACAGTTTCGCAAGAAACCGAAAACATTGTAATCGTAGATATTGATTTGGAAGAGGCTAAAACTGAAAATTTTGAAGAATACTATACTGAGATTTTAAGCGCGGAAAAATATACAAAAGTTGCCTACCGCAACGGAATGAGATGGTTGCCTCTTTACAGTAACATTGATTTAAACAATAGTTTTGGCAATAGTTTGATTAAGCAAAATGGGACATATTTAATTATTGGAAACTTGGACGAAGTCGATTTTAACTTGACTAAATTTTTATCAAAAGAAAACAATGCAAGTGTTCATATTTTGACCAATTCGGACACTCTAAGTCAAGCAGAATTTGATAAAAAACAAAGTGTCTTTAATAAGTTGAAATCAGTGTCAAAAAATATTTATTTTAAAAAATGCAATGTTCAAGAGTATTCCGATTTATTAGCCAATATTGAAGAAATTGAAAAGATACATGGTCCAATAAATGGGGTAGTACAAACCATTCAGAATAATAAAATAGATAGTTTGTTAATGGCAAATCAACTTTCAGAAGAAACTGCTGAACCCTATTCTGTAAGTATAAAATCATTGCTTAATATTGATAGAATATTCTCTAAAAGAAATCCTGATTTTATAAAAATAATTTCTACAATATCATCATTTTTAGGAGGAATATCTTATGCTGCATATTCTACAACATCCTCATTGATGGAAAATATTGCACTAAGTAATAGTGAATCGAAAAATAATTATTCAATCATTAATTTAGACAGAGTAGCTGATGAAGATAATTGGATTTATCAGAAAGATCTAGAAATTGTTTTTCAGAAGGCTTTCACAGTTCAAAACTTGCCTCAAATAATTGTTTCTAAGAGAAATATAAATTCTATAGAATATTCGATACCAAAAGAAAATGTAAACGCAAGAGTGATTGCTGATTTAAATAGAAGTGATTTGAGTTCAATCTATCGCACACCAAAAGAGGAGATAGAATTTATTTTGTTGGATATATTCGAAAATTTATTTGGTGTTAATGGAATAGGAGTTGATGATGATTTCTTCGAATTGGGTGGAGATTCATTAAAAGGAATGACATTGATAAACAGAATTAAAAAACAACTAGATGTTGAAATGTCTATTCAAGAAATGTTTAATAATAAATCAATAGCGGAAATAGCATTGTTGGTTACTGAGAAAAAGTGGTTGTCTGAAAGCAACTCTGAGCTTGTTAATGAATTGGTTATTTGATACGCTGTAAGTAATAACAACAATTTTGTACAAGAATTAAGTGATAAGACCAATTTAATAAGCATTAAAATATAATTCAAAGTTTTGATAATCAGTTTTTTGTGAAAGTTATTTATGTATGTTAATTTGATCTTACCACTTATTTGTACAGAATAAAATGATCTAATCACGCACGCAACTAGACATTTTGAAGAAACAAACAACATTAATCAACATTAGAAAACAAACTTTTACTATATAAATTGTCTTTGTCTTAATTGTTCTAATTTTTAATATGTATGAGAGAATTATTAAAAGAAATTAGGGAAAATAACATATTGTTAAAATTAGAAAGCGGAAATTTAAAGCTTAAATTTAATGGAGAAATTCCAAATGATTTAGTTTTAAAAATTCGTTCTCAGAAGGAGTATATCATAGACTACCTGGAAAGTACTAACTTATCTAAAACAACAGAATCACCAATTAATCCAATCCCAATTTCTGAAGAGGGTTATAATCTATCTTATTCTCAAAATAGACTTTGGGTATTGAGTCAATTTGAAGATGGCTTAGCAGCTTACAATATTAGTAATCAAGTCAATTTGGATGGCGATTACAATATTGATCTTTTTAAGAAAGCTGTAAATAAAGTAATCGAAAGACATGAAATTTTAAGAACAGTATTTAGAGAAAATGACCAAGGCGAAGTAAGACAGTTTGTTATTCCTGCAAATGAATTTAATTTTTCAATTGAATTCAAAGATCTGCATGGTACAAACAATGTTGATGAACTGGTAAATAGGTTTGTGGATGATGATAAATATAGAAAATTTGATTTGACAAATGGACCATTGCTAAATGCAGTATTGTTTCAAGTTTCAAATGATGCCTATGTTTTCCACTACAACCTCCATCATATTATTGCCGATGGCTGGTCATTAGGTGTAATGGCAAGAGACGTTTTGATGTGTTAC
>JAHDGP010000075.1:6289-13350 GCA_020627525.1 Bacteroidota bacterium | reverse complement strand
CACTTCCAAATCATAATTATCTAAATAAATGCCAGTAACTCTGTTACCATATTCGTGACCTAAAGCTTCAGCAATCAAGTCTTTGGAATAGCCTAATTTACGAGCAATGTTAGCCCAAGAATAACGAGCATAATAAGTAGTCATTTTAGGTTCTCCAATTAATTTCCCTATTTCGTGATAGTACCTTTTGTTGTAGTTTTTAATCATTTCTTTAGCAGAAGTATATTGGAGTTTTTTGTCATCCTTATATTTGTTAGAAATGATTGGTAACAGAAATGGCTTATTATGTTCTTTATATTGGTCAATTATATTCAATGTTTTCAGTGCCATTTTGACACTGTAAATCTTATGAGTTTTTTGCCTTTTATAAATAATTCTATCTCCATGAATATTATCAGTAGTAAGCATTATCAAATCCCTAAAGTTTATACCACGCAAGTAAAATGAAAGAAGAAAAATATTCTTAGCTTTCTCAATAGCAGATTCTTTAGGGAAAGTTAATTGCTCAATTTGTTGAATCTGTGATTTAGATAATGTTCGTTGAGCTGTTTTCTCAGACTTTATCTTATAGTTAGTGAAAGGATAATGTTTAGCATCAACAATATTGCTTTTAATGGCTTGGTTGTAAATTGCTCTGATAGAACGCATATAAGCACCCACAGAATTAACTTTAAGACCTTCCTTTCTCATTGTAGCCTCCCAATCACAAAGAAATTGATAAGTGATATTTTCAAATTTCAATTTGGATGAATTGAACTTTTTTAATCTTTCAAGAGCTTTATTATAAGTATTTGCATTTCCATAACGCCCCGATTGATTTTGTTGTTCAATCAATTTATATCCATATTTAACTATATCAAAAGTTTCCTCCTTTTCTACTTTTTGAGGCTTAAAGATATTTTTAATATCCTGAATGGTGTATACAGGATTGATTCTCTCTAAATCCAATAGCTTTTGTTCCACCCAAGTAAACTGTTTATTGATCTTAGCATTTAAGAGTTTGTGATTTTTATACTTCTTAATTTGAAACTTAGATATGTCCCAATATTTTGGAAGAATAGAAATACCCAATGAGTATAGGTGAGCTTTCTGATTGTGAGAAATTCTAATTTTAAGAGGATAGCTGCCATCTTTTTTAGCTCTCCTTTTGTCTAAGATGATACTAAGTGTTGCCATAAGTAAAAGTTTATGGCTGGACCATCCAAATAATTTGCACGTAATTTGCACGTTTTGAACAAAATTTGCACTTAAAACAAACTCATTCACAATCTTCTAGAAAACAAAAAAGCCTCAATCGCTTTCGCAATCAAGGCTTATTTTCGCTCCCCCACCTGGACTCGAACCAGGGACCTATTGATTAACAGTCAACCGCTCTAACCAACTGAGCTATGGAGGATTTTCAATTTCTCTCAAAATTGGAATGCAAAAATAGGATAAACAAATTATTCCTGCAATATTTGCACTAGATTTTTTTCAATAAATTTTAAAAAAAATAAAATGAGCTTTTTAACTGTCGGTACCGTAGCCTTTGATGCTATTGAAACTCCTTTCGATAAAGTGGACAAAATCATCGGAGGATCAGCAACTTATATATGCACAGCAGCATCTTATTTCTACAAAAATCAACAAATGGTTTCTGTAATTGGAAGCGATTTTCCTAAAGAAAGTATTCAAGATTTTCAAAATAGAGGTATTGATACTTCTGGTTTGGATGTAAAAGAAGGCGAAAAATCGTTTTTTTGGTCTGGAAAATATCACAATGATATGAATTCTAGAGATACTCTGATTACAGATCTTAATGTGCTTGCCGATTTTAATCCTGTCCTTCCAGATTCTTACCAATCCCCAGAATATGTCATGTTGGGTAATATTGATCCTGCTTTGCAAAACAAAGTCTTAGACCAAATTCCTAATCGCCCTAAATTAGTAATGTTGGATACGATGAACTTTTGGATGGATATTGCTATGGATGAATTGAAAAAAGTGTTGAAAAGAATTGATGTACTAACCATCAATGATTCTGAAGCGAGGCAACTGACAGGCGAATACTCATTGGTGAGAGCTGCTAAAAAAGTCGCTGAAATGGGTCCTAAATATTTAATTATTAAGAAAGGAGAGCACGGTGCTTTATTGTTTGACAACCAAAACAACGTATTTTTTGCTCCAGCTTTGCCACTTGAAGAGGTGTTTGATCCAACTGGTGCAGGAGACACTTTTGCTGGTGGATTAATGGGGTATTTGGCAAATTCAGGTGATGTGTCTTTTGACAATATGAAAAGAGGCATTATTTATGGCTCTACTATGGCATCTTTCTGCGTGGAAAAATTTGGTCCAAATCGCTTGTTTGAATTAACAGATGAAGAAATTCACAACCGTGTACAAGAGTTTGTTAACCTTGTTCAAGTTGATATTACACTTACGTAGTGTATTTTATAATAAAATTCTAAAATTTGAGGCTTAGTAATGGTTGTTAAATTCCATTTCTAAGCCTTTTTTATTCTATATACAATAACTATTAAATTTGTTTATTAAAAAACACATATTATTTTAATAAAATTAGAAAAAAGTTTACCTTTGCAGACTTAAATTTCGTTTCATTGAAAGCTTTTAGTAAATATGAGATTCCGTTTGTCGGCTTAAAAAGTGGAGAACACTTTTTTAACTATAGTGTCGATAACGATTTTTTTGCTGAATTTGAAGAATCTCCAATATCAGATGGAAAATTCGAGATTGAATTGATATTTGAAAAAGGAAATTTTTTCACTTTGACTTTTAACATCATTGGTTCTGTTGCAGCTGAATGTGATCGTTGTGCAGAAAAATTTGAACTAAATTTTGAAGAAAGTCACCCTTTGATGGTAAAATTTGATGATAATATTGCCATTGAAGAAGACGTTCCAGAAACTGATGAGGATCTGATTTATATTTCAAGAAATGAAACGCACTTGAATGTTGCTAGATTTATTTATGAATTTATTATTTTGAGCATTCCTATAAAAAAAAGTTCATCCTGATGATGAAAATGGAAATCCAGGTTGCGAAATAAATTATACAAACCAAATTGGTGAGGAGAATACAGAGGATGATAATTCTACCGATCCGAGATGGGAAGCTTTAAAAAAATTAAAAAATAATTAAAACCACTATAAAATGGCACATCCTAAACGGAAAATTTCGAGAACAAGAAGAGATAAGCGTAGAACACACGTTAAATTAACAGCTCCTAATGTTCATGTATGCAAGGAGACTGGTGTGGCACATTTGTGGCACAGAGCTTACTATGATGATGAAGGCAATTTGTACTACAAAGGCAAAATGGCTATCAAAGCAGACTAAAATTTACAAAAAATAATATTTTACGAACCCTTGAAAATAATATTTTCAAGGGTTTGTTGTATTTTGGCAACCCCATGAAAAAAATTAAAGCTAAAATTGCAGGTGTTCAGGGATATGTACCTGATGACGTGCTGTCAAACACCGACCTTGAAAAAATGGTTGATACCAATGACGAGTGGATTCAATCTAGAACTGGAATTTCTGAAAGACGAATTTTAAAAGGTGAGGGTCTGGGTACTTCAGATATGGCAAAGATTGCTGTTGAGCAACTACTAGAGAAAACCAATACCAAACCTGAAGATGTTGAGCTACTAATTTGTGCCACTGTTACGCCAGATATGGTTTTTCCTGCTACAGCCAACATTATTTCCGACAAAGCGAGCCTTAAAAATGCTGCTAGTTTTGACGTAGGAGCTGCTTGTTCGGGGTTTCTATATGCTCTTTCAGTAGGCAAACAGTTTATTGAAAATAATACTTACAAGAAAGTTATTGTTGTGGGTGCCGATAAAATGTCTTCAATTGTAGATTATACCGATAGAACAACCTGTGTGCTATTCGGCGATGGAGCAGGTGCTATTTTATTAGAACCTTCAGAGTCTGATGATTTGGGAGTTCAAGATATTATTCTCAAAGCGGACGGTAGCGGAAGGCATCACTTGCACCAGAAAGCTGGCGGTTCGGTGCGTCCTGCAAGTATTGAAACGGTAAAAAATCGAGAGCATTTCATTTATCAAGAAGGTGCTCCTGTCTTTAAATTTGCCGTTACTCGTATGGCAGATGTTGCGGAAGAAATGATGCTTAAACACAACCTTACAGGCGATGATGTGGCTTGGCTGGTACCACACCAAGCCAATAAGCGAATTATTGATGCCACTGCCAGAAGAATGGGTTTAAATGCGGATAAGGTTATGCTCAATATTGGCAAGTTCGGTAATACTACTGCTGCCACTATCCCACTCTGTTTGTGGGAATGGGAAAATAAACTAAATCAGGGAGACAAGATCATTTTGACTGCTTTTGGAGGCGGCTTTACTTGGGCGAGTGCATTGGTGCATTGGGCTTATTAATTGTAAAATGCCTCTTTTTGTTAGATCAAGCGTTTTAAACTCCATTAGTCATTTGACATTATGGATATGCCTATTGTTATTACCTGTAATGCTGATTGCGCAAAGCAATTTTTCTGGTAAAATTTTAGATGCCACCGATCACGTTCCGCTTGCTTTTGTCAATATTTTATACAATGATCAGCAACAGCTTGGAACAGTCAGTGATATTGATGGTGAGTTTCACATTAATACTTCGGAAACCGTTACCAGTCTAACTTTTTCTTATGTTGGATATGAGCAAAAAACAGTAAATTTAAAGTCAATTGATTTAAAAGAGAATGTTGAAATTCTACTGAATCCTACAAGCTATAAGCTGGGAGAGGTTGTTGTACTTCCTGGAGAAAATCCTGCGAATAGAATTATTAGGGAAGTCATTAAAAACAAACCTCTTAACAATCCAGCCCTTTATGACTATAAATGCAATATTTATAATAAAATAATTTATGATTATCATTTTAAAAATTCTGCTCTTGATGATTCTAATAATAGTGTAAATGAAACGCTCAACCAAAGTTTAAAGGGTGGGCATATTTTTATTTTGGAATCCATTACGGAACGCAAACATAAAGCGCCTGATTTACTGGAAGATCGAGTTGTTGCGAATAAAATGTCTGGCTTTAAAGACCCTGCCTTTGCGGCTCTTGCCACAGACATACAACCCTTCTCTTTTCACGATGACTATATCAATATTTATGATGGAAACTATTTAAATCCTATTAGTAAAGGCAGCTTGAACAAATACAATTTTTACATTGAAGATACTTTGTTTCAAGAAATGGATTCAATCTATGTTTTATCATTTCAACCTAAGAAAAAGAAAAATTTCGATGCTTTAAAAGGTTTACTGTACATCCATACAAATAAATATGCTATTCAGAATGTGATTGCTTCTCCTGCAAAAAAAGGTTTAATAGACATTAAAATTGAACAAAAATATAGTTTAATCAATGACAAATGGTTTCCTGCCCAATTGAATTTTGAGTCTTTAGTTGATGTTTACGGAACGGAAGATTTGCAAATGAAAATTTCGGGACGAAGCTATATCAGTAAAGTATTGATTGATGGAAAAATTGATAAAAAAAGCTTTTCTACCGACTATTTAATAATTGACGAAAATGCCAATCAAAAGGATGAAGCTTTTTGGGAAGATAGTCGTGCTACTCCTTTAAATGATAGAGAAATGATCACTTATGAAGTTATTGACAGCATTGGTGAAGAGTTGAATTTTGATGGATATTTGAATCTAATGGGAAAAATTTTGATTGGTAAGATACCTGTTAATATTTTTGATATAAACATTCCAGAGACTTTTATTTATAATAAATATGAGGGCATCAGACTAGGAATAAATGCTGTAACTAACGAACGACTTTCTAAACGATTTTATGTTGGGGGATTTTATGGATATGGATTAAAAGATAAGGAAGATAAATATGGCTTTGAAGCTGGCTTGAATATTATTCCGAAAAATGAGCTTTGGCTTTCGGTAAAATATCAAAACAACCTTAGAGAAATTGGATCTACAAAACTGAATAGTTATAGAAAAACATTGTATGATCCTCGTGAAATTTTGGCTTACAAAATGGATAATATTATACAAAAAGAAATTTCAATAAACGCAAGGCTGTTTAAATATGCAAAATTAAAAATGAGCTTTGCTGACACGGAAGTTAAACAGCTTTATCAAAATGTTCATACTGACAATATTGTCGATGAAAATGGTGGTTATAAATACAAAGATTTAAACACATCTATCAGGTTTGCATTTAGAGAAAAAACAACAAAAATTAATGATCAACGAATTGGTGTAGGGACTTCCTTTCCTGTTCTATACTTGAGTCATACTTTGGGTTTATATGATAAACTGGACCAGCAATTGACTTTTAATAAAATAGAAGTTGCCGTTGAAGATGAATTTAGAATACGCAATTTAGGCTTGACAAAATTTCGAATTGAAGGAGCATTTATTGATCGTTCTATGCCATTGGGTTTGATGTTTACGGGTAAGGGAGCAAATAATGATTTCATTCAATACTTGGTTCCCAATTATTTCCAAACGATGCAGCCGTATGAATTTATGTCTAATCAGTATATCAATATATTTTTCTCACATGATTTTGGCTCACTGATATTTAATACAGAAAAATTCAGCCCTCAAATTATTGTCCATCACAATGCGGGTTGGGGAAGGCTTTCTAATCCAAACCAATACAATCTTTCTGAAATTTCTATTCCAAACAAAGGCTATTTTGAATCGGGTTTACAATTGAACAATTTGATTAAAAAAAATTATTTCAAAATCGCATACTTCGGCTTTGGCATTGGCGGATTTTACCGATATGGACCTTATGTCAATGCTTCTCCAAAGGAAAATATCGCTCTCAATTTTACATTGACTTTTACTACCCGATGATTTTTTTCGCATTCCAAAATACATTCCAATTCCAACGCACCCGTACAGACGTAATATATTACGTCTCTACATCAACATTCATAATTCCTGCACACACCGTACAGACGTAATATATTACGTCTCTACATCTCGGCATTCATAATTCCTGCACACGTAATATATTACGTCTCTACACATTCGCATTCCAAAATACATTCCAATTACCA
>JAHDGP010000075.1:0-6189 GCA_020627525.1 Bacteroidota bacterium | reverse complement strand
ACGTAATATATTACGTCTCTACACATTCGCATTCCAAAATACATTCCAATTACCACACACCGCACAGACGGAATATATTACGTCTCTACATTGGCATTCATAATTCCTGCACACCCGTACAGACGTAATATATTACGTCTCTACACATTCGCATTCCAAAATACATTCCAATTACCACACACCGTACAGACGTAATATATTACGTCTCTACCGACGCACAATATCGGCACCCAATGCACGCAAACGATCATCAATATTTTGATAACCACGATCTATCTGACCAATATTGCTGATTACACTTTTCCCCTCTGCTGATAATGCTGCCATTAACAGCGAAATACCCGCTCTAATATCTGGGGATGACATTTTTATCCCTCTTAACGATTGCTCTTTATTCAAACCGATTACCACTGCTCGGTGGGGATCGCACAAAATAATCTGCGCTCCCATATCAATTAATTTATCCACAAAAAACAAACGACTTTCAAACATTTTTTGATGAATAAGAACGCTGCCTTTAGCCTGTATCGCAACGACTAAAACGATACTCAACAAGTCTGGCGTAAAACCAGGCCACGGAGCATCCGAAATAGTCATTATTGATCCATCTATAAACTTTTGTATTTTATAGCTTGCTTGCTCTGGAATGTGTAAATCATCTCCTTTTCTGATGATTTCAATTCCCAATCTTCTAAACACATTTGGGATAATACCAAGCATTTCATAATTGACATTTTGAATCGTTATATCAGAACCTGTAAGCGCAGCCAAACCAATAAAACTTCCTACCTCAATCATATCTGGTAGACAAGTATGCTCTGTTCCACCAAGCTCCTCTACTCCCTCAATTGTCAATAAATTAGAACCAACACCTGAAATTTTTGCACCCATCCGATTCAACATATTGCAAAGCTGTTGAAGATACGGTTCGCAGGCAGCGTTGTAGATTGTTGTTTTACCCTTAGCCAAAACGGCAGCCATTATTATATTGGCTGTTCCTGTTACAGAAGCTTCGTCCAACAGCATATAGGTTCCTTTCAAGTTTTCACCATTCAAGGTATAGATGCTTTCATCTTGATCAAAGTCAAATTTTGCACCCAGTTTTTGAAAACCTAATAAATGCGTGTCAATTCTTCGTCTTCCAATCTTGTCGCCTCCTGGTTTGGGAATGTGTGCTTTTCCAAAACGAGCAAGCAATGGACCGAGTGTCATAACAGACCCTCTAATCTTACTGGCTTTCTCTAAATATTCTGGATTTTTTAATTTTTCAAGATCGACATCATCCGCTTGAAAAATATATTTATTTGCAGACAGTTTTTCAACTTTTACATTTAATTCTTCTAATAAATATATTAAATAATTCGTATCTCTAATATCTGGAATATTGGATACAGTAATTTTTTCAGCGGAGAGTAACACTGCACATAAAATTTGCAGTGCTTCGTTTTTTGCCCCTTGAGGCGTTATATTTCCTTTTAGTGATTTCCCACCAATTACTTCAAATGAACTTAATTCCATATTGCGTTTAAGATTAAACGCAAAAATAAAGAATTTCGTCTAGTTTATAGACAAAGAACAAGGCTGATCTTTTTTAATTTATGACCTAAAACCTCTTTTTCTTACGATAGTTACTACTATTGCTTTTATTATTTTTCCCCTTATTTCTATTATTGTTGTTGCTTCGACCGTATTTCCCCTTGGAATTATTGTTTCTAGAGTAATTATTTGAGGAACGTCCATTGGAGTTGTTGGATCTAGACTTATTTCTATTAGACCTACTTAATTTATCCAAATTGGAATCATCCGCAAGGATTATTTTACCACCTGAAAGAATTCTTAAATCCTCAATTATAGTATCGTCATCTACATGTTCTTGGTTCCAATTTTTGTAGACCATCTTCATATAGTTGCCAATAACTTTAGCAAACTCCTTTTGTTTTTCAGGGTCCTCCATTTCAATGGCTTTGGAGATCAGGGTTTCGACATTTTTACCATAATGCTTAAACTTAAGCTTACTTTGAGGATATTCAAGTCGTTTATGGTTGAGGTCGATAAGGTCGCCCTCAGTGATTGAATATGGCGATTTCACTTCTAATTTATATAGTGAAATTTTAAATAAATGATCCCACAATTTCTGACGAAATTGCTCGATATTTTTGAACTGAGGATTCATTTGACTCATCAAATTAATAATGTATTCTGCAACTTGTTGACGTTTTTCAACACGCTCAATTTTTACAGCATCATTTATCAGTTCTTGTATATTTCTACCATATTCTTTAAAAATCAAGGTAGATCTTGAAGTATTATAGTCCATTAGGTTTCAATTGATAAAAAAATCGAAATTTAATCGGGTAAGCTTTGTTATTCAGGTAAGAAAGAAGCTAATTTTGTTATTCGTATGTACAAATGTATCTATTTATCTGTGTAAAATCAAAATTCGTGCCCTTTTTTTTCAAACATAGGGTTTTGACCACCTTTTTACAATAAACTTTAAAAAGGAAACAAAAAGTTGCATTTCGAAGAATAAAGTACTAAATCAAGTTCATAGCTATCTTATAAAATTGATTTTTAGTCAATTCCTTAGGCATAAAAACAATACAATACTAGAAATAATAGCTTATCATTATTTTGACAAACGATCTATCAATTCTTGTAAATTGCTTTTCCATTTTGGATAAAGTTCATCATTATCAGACCAAAGATCGCTAAGTTCTGAATGTTTACTTATCACTTTTTGTAATGCTAAAGATGCATCTTTTTTTAGATTGCTTACTGGCAAATCTTTTTTCTCAAAAATCAATTGGTCAAATCCTTCCTGATCATCGCAACGGTAAAAAGTATGGTTTAAAATACTGTCAATTATTGCGGAGTAAACGGTGACCGCATGGCACTCGTCGTATTCCAAATAATCAGCATTTTGAGCAAATCTAAAAGCCGACCGCATGGTCTCGTATTTATTTTTTGATATTTTGAACTCCTCTATAAAATCATAAGCAGTGTCATCATCAAAAATTCCAAAATCCCAGGCTCCCATAATGTGTAATGTTTAGGGTTAGTTTAGTAATGATCAAAAATAACTTTCGGATAAATTTTTTAATCATTTCGTGGTTTATGTCACTTTAGTTTTTCTTTTTCTACATCAAATGTTTTATTATATTTTTTCAAGAAATCTTCAATAGATTCCATTCCCATTTTCTTTCTTCGCTCGTTCACATTCTCAGGATCATCCAATGGATAAAGTCCACTCGTAACAACTTGCGACCCATACCATTGTTTAAATTGCATTCCTACTAACATTCTATCTTGCATTAAAGCAAGTTTACTCATTTCAATATCTCCTCTTTCAGCAGATTCTTTTACACTTGTATAATAATAAGATCTAAAACCAGAGTCGCCATGTTGAAAAAGCAACCAAATTGTATTTAGACCTGTTACGCCAATTTGTTCTTTACTTGGAATACCGCCACAATTTTCAACAATAGAAGCTAGTAAAACTGCATTTGTTGAATCTATACCTTTTCTCAACGCATAATCATCACGCTTTTGATCTTGAAGGCTGGCTTCTTTTAACAAAGCCGGAAGATTGTCACAATCAATATCTGTTGGTTGATATTTTTTCCAACTATTTGTAGATATTTCACTTATCTGCACCTGCATTAAATTGTCTTCTAAAACCTTAGGGCGAACTCTTACCTCTACTATCTTACCAGTTTTATCTACATAATAATCTAATCCAAGCTTATTTTGATTCAAAAGAGAACTTTCTTCTTTTGTTAATTTTTCTCCTTTTTGGTTTTTGTATTTGGCATACATTGTTACAAATTTGCCTTCTTTGACATATTGTAAGATTTCTTTGTCTGTTAATTTTTTTACTTCTCCTTCACCTAGATTGGAAAACGAATTTACAATACTATTTTTATTAGAATTAGCTTTTGTGGCGTTTGAACTTTTTTTCGCTGGAGCTTCAGCTTTAACTTGTTCATTTGTCTTTTTAACAGTTGCTGAAGTAGAAGAACTTTTAGCATTATTACAACTAAAAATAACAATTATTAAAACTGCAAGAACTGGATATAATTTAATTGCTTTAATTGGGATAATCATTTGGTAATTCATTACAAACTAGTTTATAAAGTATAAATATACATCGTTATTTACTTAACAAAAAACCATTTGTTTCAATAAATACACATCAAAAAACTTATAAATTATACTTATTTTGGCTACATCATCCGAAAGATAATGAAATATTTCTCACAATTAAATTAATATGAAGATTTTCAGTAGTTTTTATATAAAACATATTTCCATTTTATTTATTGCAAATTTTCCTCTGTTCGCTTTTCAAGCTACATGAAATTAAATATTTTATAATAAAACTCTGTTTTTTTAAAAGAATTTCAAACAAAATCAGCATTTTATTAGAATTTCGATAAGTTTTACACAAAAATCAATAGACAGATTAAACATACGGACATTGATTTTTGTATCCTTAACTGATAATCTGAAGTTTAGCAAATTTTAGCAATATTCTCTTATCACCAATTTCATCAAATGCTATTGTAGCAATTTTGTTTGGATGGTTGCCTTCCATTTCCTTTACCGTTCCAACGCCAAATCGCTGGTGTTTTACTTGTTCACCAATTGTTAATTTAGAAGTATCATCCGGTGAGAAATTAGGATCAACTTTAACTGGTGGAGCTGCTTTTTTAATATTTCTTTTGTTGAATAAATTGCTAGTGAAAGACTTTGTCTCTCTTTTTACTGCTTTTTTCTTTTTGCCTCCAATCAACTCCAAATCAACAGGATTTAACTCATCCAAAAACCTACTACGTTCTGGATAAATCAATTTTCCAAACTTAATTCTACAAGCAGAATAAGATAAATTTAACTTCTTTTCAGCTCTAGTACTAGCAACATAAAAAAGGCGTCTTTCTTCTTCTATCCCTTCTCTGTTTGCCATGGACATGCGTGAGGGGAAAAGTTCTTCTTCCAGTCCAACAATATAAACAACTGGAAATTCTAAGCCTTTCGCAGCATGTATAGTCATTAACTTTACTGCTTCATCTTTCTTTTTATTATCATCACTATCGGTCAACAAACTCACTTGCTGCAAGTAAGTACCTAATTGTTTGTCTGGCACCATTGTTCCTAAGGTATCCACCTCATCAGCCTCCACAAATGCCTTAATACTGTTTAACAACTCTTGGTAGTTTTCATACCGACTCAAACCTTCGACCGATTTATCATCATAAAGTTTAGGTTGCAAGCCTGATTCTTTTCCAATGCCAGCTGCAATTGTATAAGCATCTTTTTTATCAAGTTGGCTCCTAAAACTATTTATCAAAGTTGTGAATTTACCAATTGCATTTACAACTCTGCTATTAAAACCGTATTGGCTAATATTGTCCAAAACAGTCCACAGACTTATATTGTTTTCATTGGCAATGATCGTGCATTTCTGCATTGTAGTGTCTCCAATTCCTCTTGTCGGTAAGTTGACAATTCTACGCAATGCCTCTTCATCTTGAGGATTAGAAGTCACTCTCAAGTATCCTAATATATCTTTTACTTCTTTTCTTTGATAAAATGATGTTCCTCCGTAAACCACGTAAGGAATATTCTTCATTCTCAAAGCATCTTCTATTGCACGCGACTGTGCATTTGTACGATATAAGACAGCAAAATCTCTATTTTTGAAATGATTACGAAGCTGTTCTTCCTGAATATTATTTGCTACTTTTTTCGCCTCATCATTTTCACTAGCATTTTTATAAACTTTTATTTTAGGTCCTTCTGAATTATCCGTCCAGATGGTTTTGTCCAATTGTCCACTATTTCTTTTTATAATGTCGTTGGCAATTTTTACAATATTTTTAGTCGACCTATAGTTTTGCTCTAGCTTATAAACTTTTAACTCTGGATAATCTATTTCAAAGTTTAAGATGTTTTGAATGGTCGCCCCTCTAAAGGCATAAATACTTTGTGCATCATCTCCCACTACGCCAATATTTTGATGAACGGCTGATATTTTACGAACGATTTCATACTGGGCAGTATTGGTATCTTGAAACTCATCAATCATTACAAACTTGAATTGATGTTGTAGCTGATAAAGTACATCGGGAAACTTAGACAACAATTCATACATTTTCAACAAAAGATCATCAAAATCCATTGCGCCTGACT
>JAHDGP010000074.1 GCA_020627525.1 Bacteroidota bacterium | reverse complement strand
TGAAGCTCCTTTTTGAATCGGACTGGCGTACCAGGAATAGCCTTAGCTATTGCTGGTGCGCCAGTCCGATGAAAAAATAGCTGAAATATGGTGGTCCGACATTTCGGCTAAAAAGACGCTCATATATTTAAATTACTTAATTCTAAACAACTTCAATATAATATACAAAACTACAAATATCAATTTCTATTTTTGATACTCAGGCGACACTTTGGTATTATTCAATTTTAGCTGTAGAAAACGGTTTACTATGAAAATGAAACATAAAATCAATATTGATCTTTTAGAGTTTATCAGAACGGGCAAGTTTGATTACTTGAAAATTGGTCAAACAAGAGATTGGGTTTTGAATAATTTTCCCAATCCTGATGGTTTTGAGGATGGTGATAACTGGCGCAATGGTGAATTTGAAATTTTTACCTATGGAGATATTGAATTACATTTTTCTAATGACATTCTATATTTAATTTTTGCAGATCATTTTGATAAAATTCAAGCTGGTAAGTCCATTGATTTGACTAATAAGTGGGTTTTTGAAAAAGATACTTCATCATTGAGTCTACCTTTTGTAATTCAAAGTCTTTTGGCAGAAAAAATTGATTTTTCTACTAAATACAATGGTTCACTAAACTGTCTCACTGTTAAAACTGTTGGTAATGTATCATTACACTTTGAATCGGATGATTCAGATAATCCCAATGATTTTATGTTTATCGCTATTTGTCTAAATGGTAAATAATACTATAAATCATTGTATTTTTGCACGAATATTAAAACACACATTTGGATTCTTTATCTCAATTTGTTCTAGGGGCTGCCGTTGCAGAAACATTAGTAGGCAAAAAGCTTGGAAATAAAGCCATAATCTGGGGAGGTATTGCTGGTACGCTGCCCGATTTGGATGTATTGCTCATTCCTTTTATTGAACCTGTTCAAGAACTTTCTTTTCATAGAGGGATGAGCCACGCCTTTTTTTACATCCTACTTTTTGTACCTATCATTGCATTTTTAGTAAATAAATTTTACAAAAAAAGAACAGAAGCTACTTTCAAGGATTGGGCATTGCTGTTTTTCGGCTCAATAATCACCCATCCAATTTTGGATGCCTTTACGACCTATGGCACACAATTGTGGTTGCCATTTAGTAGAGAACGGGTCGCCATAAGTAGCATTTTTGTAGCGGATTTAATTTTTACCGTTCCCATTCTAATTGGTTTGATCATTGCCTGTTTTTTGTACAAATCCTCTACTAAAAGACGACTTGCAAACAATCTGGGTTTGGGTATTGCCTGTTTGTATTTGACATTTACTATTTGTAATAAAATGTATACTAGCAGTAAATTCAAGGCGGGTATGGCTGAACAAAATATTGAGTATCAAAAAGACCGTTTTGTAAGTACACCCACCCCGCTCAACAATGTTTTGTGGTACAGCGTTGCGGAAGCCGAAACGGGTTATTATTTAGGAATGTATTCTTTGTTTGACGATGACAACCCCAGTGAATTTATGTTTGTTGAGCGAAATGAACATTTACTAGAAAAAGTGAAAGACAAAAACCTGATTGATGAATTGAAATGGTTTGCGAAAGGTTATTATGTGGTGGAAGAAGGACCAGCTGATACGCTCTTTTTTAATGATATTCGATTTGGGATGATCGGTTGGCATGAAGATCGCAAAAATTTTGCCTTCAAATTTAAACTCTATGAAGAGGATGGTAAAACGGAGATGCAATTTGTCCGAGGTATTGAAGGGTTGGACATCAATTTAAATGAGGAACTAGAACTCTTTTGGAAACGTCTAAAGGGCAACAAGGTTTAGGCATTTATACCATTAATTTACTAACTTTCTTCCGTTCTTCCTATTTTCAATCCTTTTGAAATCGTGAAGAAGAAAGTAGAGCCTTCGCCAACTTTCGACTCAACCCACATGTCGCCTTTGTGTTGCTCTACTATCCGTTTACAAACGGCAAGGCCGATGCCTGTTCCTTTTTTCTTTCCTGTGGATACTTTGCTAAATATTGAAAAGATACTTTCATGATGTTCTTCTGCTATACCTTGTCCATTGTCTTTTACAGTGAAAAGCCAATCGTAAGGACGTGTTTCTACCGATATTTCAACAATGGGTTGCACTTCAGGATCAGGGTTGCAATAACGAATGGAATTGCTCATCAGATTTTGTAAC
This sequence comes from Bacteroidota bacterium, assembly GCA_020627525.1. GTDB lineage: Bacteria > Bacteroidota > Bacteroidia > Chitinophagales > UBA2359 > JAHDGP01. The sequence goes on along the minus strand of JAHDGP010000074.1, from coordinate 11,183 downwards.
AACTGAGCGATTCGTTTTATGTCTGCTACAATAAATTCGGGAACGCCTTTCACCAAGTTTATACTTGCTCTGGCTTCCAAAATTGAGTTCATTAGATTGTTGGTTGCTAAAGAAAAGACTTCGCTCAAATTAATTTTTTGGAAATGATACTCTCCTTTTTTCACTCTTGAATATTCCAGCAAACTATTGATAAGGTCGTTCATTTGCTGCCCACCGTTGATGATGTAATCCAAAAATTCTTTTCCTATTTGGTCAAAGTTTTGAGAATAGTTTTCCTGAACCAATTGTGTGAAACTCATAATGTTTCTGAGTGGCTCTTTCAAATCATGTGATACGATATAAGCAAAGTTTTCTAAATCCTTATTGGAATCAATGTACAATTCTAATTCGTGTTTTTGTTCATTCAGCTTTTTAACGTTGGCTCTAAGTTCTTTTTCTGCTTTTTTAATATCGGTAATGTCTTGAACAATAACCATTGCTTTTTTAATCAAGCCGTCAAACTCTCTAAGCGGCAAAGTTTTTACATGATAGTGCGTACGTCCATAGCTGAGGTCAAAAATTCCCAACTGCCCTTTTAAGGCATTTTCAAATCGCTCGTTTAATATTTCATTGATCTGTTTTGTCGGAACAAGCTCGCTTGGTTTAAAACCCATCAATTGGTCTATTTCAAGGTTGAACATTTCATTGTAATTCCCTTCAACCAAAACTATTTCCTGATTTTTATTAATTAGAAAAACAGAAGTACCTTGCGTATTTCTAATGATCGACCTATAAAGTCTTTCGTTTTTGAGCACCTCTTCCCTTTTCTCTATCAACTCTGTTATATCATTTCCTTCTATAATGATTTGGTTGACATCTCCATTGGGTTCGGCAAATGGTTTTACTGTAAAAATGTACGTATGTTCTTTCTCTTCTCCATCGTGAAACTTAAAATCAAACTGCTTCAATTTTTCTGTTACAACGACTTCCTTGACAGCTTGCTTCATTGTTTCATTGGCAACAATGTAGGTATTGGATTTCCACCAACCACATTGCCATATCGGTTGATTCTTATCTTCCAATATGTTTATGTTCAATTTTTCTCTGGCAGAATTATTAGCTTCCAGTATATTGCCTTCAGTATCTAACAGAAATGTAACGGCAGCAGTATTGTTAAATAAGGCTTTAAATTTATGATGACTGGTTTCAAGCTTTTTTTCATTTTCTACCCTGTCAGAAACATCTCTAATAATGTTCATCCACTTTTTCTGACCGTTTACTTCAAAAAGTGAAACGACTACTTCGGCATCAAACAACTCACCATCTTTACGATTGTAGCACCATTTAAAAATTTTCTTCTCTTTTTTGCTATTGAGCATTTCTTTTTTGATAGCCGCCAACTTATCAGTAGACTTTAAACCATCAGGTTGATACTCTGGACTAAATTGAATTACCCCTCCAGTTACTATTTCATCATAACTTGCATTGAACATTTCAGTCGCACGATGATTACATTCCACTGCTGTTGCACTATCAAAATCACTCAAGATGATGGCATCCAGTGTGCTGTCAAAAATTACTCTATATTTTTCTGTACTACTGTTTTTTCCTGGCAACACAATTCCTCTTTTGGGACTGTGTTCCAAATTTGGAACATCAATGTGCATTACCCATGCACCTTCATAGTCATCACTAGGAAGGATATTAAGCAATAGCTGACCATCAGTATTACCATTAAAAGAGGTAGTTATTGAAAATGAATTGAAATTTTTGGTCCATTGTTTTTCGAACTGGTCCCACATTTTAGAGCCTAACAGATTAGACAATTTATCTCCATTAAAAGAGCTATTTTTCAATACCTTAAGAGCTTTATCCGAACAATAAAGCACTTTATATGAATCATCAAAAACCAAAAGCGCAGGAAGAAACTGCTCTAATGTCTTTAAATGTGTAGTCTTCTCACCAATTGCCATGCAGCATCAATTTGTAGTTTGTTGTACGTTAGTCTATCACTATGTAGGCTCAAAAATCATACCGCATTAACTGTTGACATTGAAAGTATAAAATGATTGGCTACTTGATCGGTGGATTTTTGTTTGGAGTCCTTTGACTGGTTGTTATAGTGTATCTCTCGCAATACATACCAATATTTCAACTCTAACTTTGTAGGCTTTTCTAGAAACTCTTTTGTTAGAAGCTTTTTATCTCCTGTAGGACTTTCAGATTTAAAATTCAAAAGACAAATTTTTATTTTAAATCTGAAAGTCCCAACCTTCTTGCATTATCTTATAATAAGTAATTATTAATTAGTTATTAAACCGAGTTTAGAGCGGTTCAAATACCATTGATCCCAGTCTGTTGTTTGAACGATTCCATCTAGATTATAATCGGCATTGTCATAAACATTTAACATTGCTGGATTTATTTTCCAGAAGTCAAAATCTCCAATGCCAATACTTCCATCGCTATTGTGATCGCCAGCATACATAGCAAACTTTCCATCTGCCATCTGCTTTACTTGATCAATTGTATGCTGATCGCTGTTTCTGAAATCATAAGGAATGTAGGTATTAGGTAATTTTCTCAATGTTGAATAAATATCTAAATGATTTCTATGACGGACCAATACAAAGTATTCTTTTGTTGATTCTATTTCTACAGTTGGATAGCCCAAAGTTACTGGATCAACAATACGTCCATCCGAAAGTAAAATGCCAGGGACTTTTAAGCCTTGGTCAACTGCTGGATCTTCTCTTAATTCTAGCAAAATCCAATCAACAGCACCAGGTATATTTGTAGCTCTTGTCAAAGGCTCATTGTAGTTGTATGGTGCGCCTGCAAACGGTTGGTTTAATGGCAACAAACCATTGTCATATAACGCTGTTGACATTGTTCCATCATTCATATAAGCACCTTCTAAATTCACCTTATAATCAAGACTTGCATTGATCATAAAATTAGGACAAGTCCATATAGTATTAACAAATGTAATTGGCTCTGTACAGAAATCGGGGCTCAAACCAAATTGGGTACAAATTAAATTACCTTCACAATCATAAACCAAGTCTGAAGCGTCTGATGCATTACAATTGGAGTCAAAATAAATAGCTGTTTGTCCATTGTATTCAACGACATCAACTTTAGCTAAACATGCACAACCACTTGTTTGTTCATATTGATCTATCAATGTGGTCAACCACGGCAAGTCTGTAATTGCATTTCCTACTTCACAAGGATTATCTGAACAGCCATACAGCACTTTTACAAAAACTCCGTCTGTAACAAAATCAGGACAATCCTCTCCGTTGTGTCCAGCTATTCCACCCCATTGACAAATAAGGTTTCCCTGACAATCAAAAAGCCCTGTCAAAGCATCGGGATAAGGAGTGCAGGGACCAGTTAAAAATACTGGTTCACCATTGTAACTGTATTCATTCACATAGTATTCATCTCCTATAGGACTTATATTAGTTATCCACGGCAGACTTGCTGCTGTTCCATCGTAATTACAAGAACCGGCACAAGACCAAATATTTTCTATTACTGTTATTGATTCATAACAAAATTCGTAGTCATGTACCTCTCCAATTGCACAAACGAATGCTCCATCGCAGGTATACAAAACATCTGGGAAATCAAACGCATTGCAATCTTCGAAACCGTCTACAAATACACCAATGCCATTGTTTCCAAAAGAAACCAAATCAATGCTTTCATAACATGAGCATTCATACCCATTTAGATCTTGCAATGCTTCATCAATAATGGTTTGTACCCAAAGTTCTTGCAAAATATCTGTAGTAGTGCCACAAGCAGGTAAGGTACAACTGGTTAAATGACTTTGGAAAATAGCATTGTATGGAAAGCCTGGACAATCTTCTCCGTCGAAACCAGCAATCCCTCCAAAATAACAAATAGGATTTCCTTCACAATCGTAAAGGGTAGACATTGCATCAGATACTTGTGGGTCTGGGCAGAATTTATGGAAAAATACATCTTGACCATTGTATACAAAATGTTGGATGCTAAATCCTGGATCATTTGCTAATGTTTGCAACCATGGAAGGCTTGCAATTGTACCATCAAAATCACAAGTAATGGATGTGCAAGTCTGAATACACGTTTGTAAATCTGTAAAGAAATAGTCGCTGTAATCAACACCATTTACTGTCCAATCACATCCACTTAAATCAATACAAACATCATTTACTAAAGCAACTCCAAGAACAAAATCACAGTCACCAAAATCAACTCCTCCCAAATCCATACAAGTAGATCCTACAAGACATTGGTTTTCTATTTCAAAAACTTCTTCAATCGAACATCCATAAATATCAGTAATTGTAAGGGTATAAGTACCAGGAGTTAAATTGGTTCTATTGGCATTTGTATCACCGTCATTCCAAAAATATTCAACAGCTGTATTTGAATAAACAGTACCTAGTGTAATATTTCCACCTCCGTCGCAAGTAGCGGCTGTAACTTCTGTTCCAAAACTTGACAAATATGGTCCTTCACTTATTAGACCTAATAAAAATTGTTCATGAGTTCTACATCCATTTGCATCTGTTACCTCCACTCTGTAATTGTATGGTGGTGGTTCAAAATTAATCCCTCCAAAATAAACGCCACTGAGTCCAGAAACAGCATCAACATTTGTTGCTATAAGGTTTTCATCGTAATCGTACCACTTAATGTTGTAATCGCTTACATTTCCAGAAAGGTTTAAAGAAATTATTCCATCAGGATTGCCATTGGAACAAGTTTGATTAATTAAATTTGAATTTAATGTTGGTCCTTCAATGTCATTTACAGCTATTCTTTTAGTCACTGGTGCCGTCCAAGTATCATTTGGATCAAAACTAGGGTTGAACATTTTTACAGTATAAAACCCTGATTCAATATTGGCAATATCTTGATTTGTAGTAATAATTGGGTTGCTTTGATCAACCCCTAAACGCCACTCGTAATCTGTTACGGGGTAGTTGGAATTTAATATTTCAATATCAACAGCTCCATTGGTATTACCACAATTAGGCTCTATTACATCCTCACTAATTACAATAGAAGGTCCGTATGCTGGTTGTATCCATTTTAATTCCTCTACAGTAAACCCATACTCTTTTGCCCACTCTCCCAACTCTGGAAATTTCATATCTTCTATGTACGCATAATTGTCTAAAGCCTTAACCATATTGACAATTTCGACCGCTCCACTCTCACGCATAATATGTCCAACTGCACAGGCTGTATTGAAATCATCTATAAAATATGGTACGGTATAACTATGTTTTGTATTTATTGGAAAAATACCGTTTTGCCAATATGCTTTTAGAATATCTAAACCTTCGTTTCTTTTATTCAGTTGCTCTAAAGACAGGTTTGGGTCATAATTGGTTCTCAAATGATTTTCGACCAGACTCAAATGCAGTTTTATCAATGCACGGTCCGATTCAAAATATTCTTCAGATTGAAGTAAATCTTTGTAATCATCATGTTGTTTCCAATACTTATTCAGATTGCATAATTGCTTGTAAGTACTTGGTCTATTTGCATTTAAACTGCAAAATAAGAATGTTACAAGGAAAAAAGTAACTAGACATTGCTTTAGTAGAGAAGTTTTCATATCGTAGGATTTATATGATTTTTATCTGATTATTGACCTTTAAATAAATTGTGGGTTATTGGTCTCACTATTAAAATAATATACCCAAATTTCGGCTAATTATTCAATAGAGGCAAATACAAATTTGATGCTTTGTACCTTTTAAAAGTAATTTAAAATACAAATAAAAATCATAATACATTGATATTCAATACTGTCAATTTTCATTATCTTACTCAATGTAATTGGCAAACGGCATATTTTAACATTAAAAACCGACAAATAAGTGCAAATTTTTTGTCTAACTTGTGGTTTAATACCTGTTTATGTTCCTTTTGTGGTAAAAAGAAGTGGTTTTAATTAAAAGATATTCCCCAACGTTTAGCCTCAATTCGAATAGGAGGCAGTCCAGCTTGAATGCGTCGACTATCTACAAATTCAGGCTCAAAAATTTCATAAAAATCATAGGAACCATCTTCATATTGTATGATTTGCGTACCAAAAATTTGCTGCTCATAGTTCTGCACCTTCATTTTATCCACAAAGGTTGCCAATCTTGACCAAGAAATTTTACGCTTATAAGCTGCTTTTTTCAACATTCTCAAATAAGCTTCTTGTGTTTCTAAATCTGCTCTTTGTAAAACAAAATAAGGCACACTTGCCATGTCTCCTACTTCTGATTTTGAAGGATAGCCGTTTTTATCCAAAAAAGTTTTTATCTCAATTAAGTTTAATGAATCGAGCATTTTCTGCTCCTCCCACTTTTCAACAATCACTTCGGAGCTCCAGCCAAATTCTTGGGTCATTTTTTTCAGCTTCCCTCTATATCTTTGATCTTTTTCTTGTATGGATGCCAACTGGTTCCGCCACTCCTGATTTAAGCCAGAAACTGATTGCTCTATTTTTTTTATTAATAAATGCCACTTGGGTTGCGCTCGTAGTTTTATAAAATGTTCATCTTCCATCAACCAAGTTTTATTCATAAAACCTTTGTCAATGGATAAATTTAGGTATTTAAATGCATTGTTCAAATCACCTATCTCAGCATAAGAAACAGCAGCTAAATAACACTCTTTTTCACTAGGAACGCCTTCTACAAATGCAGATTCATAAAATTCTACTGAAGTCTTATATTTTCCAGCATTTTGATTTTGCTCTGCTTGAAATATCAAATCAAAATACTCATCGGTACATTGACTTTGACAATTATCATTACAAAAAAATAAAAACCCAAATATGATCAGAAACTTATATACAATTTTCATTTTTAAAATTTAGATTTTACTTTTCCAATAATCTGATTGATCAATTTGGTTATATCAGGCGAAAGATTGAGATAATAAACTAGTCCTCCATAAAGCAAACCGAGAATCAATGTTCTATAGATAACGTCAAAAACAAAGTGTATGTTCAAATCTGGCAAAATATAATTGAGAGTTAAAACACCAATCCCCACCAATATTGTTTTGACTGTATTTATTGAAAAAGGTTGTAGTCCAAACTTGTATTTAACAAAAAGAAATTTTATAATATTGTAAACAGCTGCAACGACGCATGTTGCGATTGCTGCTCCTGTCATTCCAAAATTCTGAATCAAATAATAATTAGAAACAACAGAAAGTCCAATCAGCATCAACATAAACAACAAATCATAGCGATAGTATTTTGATGTTAAAATGATGGTACCATTGACACCTGTTGCACCGTCAATAAGACGTGCAAGCCCAATAAACAGTGCTACATTTTTACCCAAAGCATAACTATTGTCTCCTTTAACAGCAAACAGTAAGCTTATGAAGTTATCCAAATTTGCCATTACGACGATAAACAAACCAAATCCAATTACCAATTGCATTAAAGCTGTTTTTTTGTAAATATTATCTATTGCTCCCAAGTCATTATCCTTCCAAGCAGTAGCAACGGTAGGCAGTGTCACCTGTACAATAGATTTAGTTGGAACCATTATTACTATCCCCAAATAAGAAAACACATTGAAAATAGCAAGAGCACTCAGTTCGTTTTTATCCATTACTGAAACCATCATTTTATCAATGTAGTTGGTCATAAAAGTAGCACCACCCGATAGCAATGCAAATGCACCGTATTTCATCATTTCAATACCATACATTTTTATCTTAGAAAGGTTCCAGTTTAGTTTAAGCTGCCCATTTTTATACAAATAACCCATCACGCCTATTGACTGTAAGCCATAAACCGAAATATATAAATAAATGAAAGGCTCAAAATCAAGCAGTTTGAACCAACACAATAAAAGCAAAATAGTGATACATAAACGCACAAATAAATCCCTAAAAAAGATTATGACAGAAGCTTTGTTTAGGGAAGTAGTATAAGCATTAAAGACATTGAAAAAGATGTCGAAAAACAAAAGCGGCACCAATAAAAAGTAAAAAGTATTGATCAGTTCTAGACTGGAATCTTTTCCGTAAAATGAAACAATGCCCGACTTAAAAAGGACCAATATCAATGTTCCTATTACGGCACCAATAAAAGGGATCAGCAAAGCAAAAGATAGAAATCCACTGTGGTCTTTCTCTTCTGTTTTAAAATATGGGAAATACTTAATGGTTATCTGCGGAATACCTAACCGAGCAAATACACTAACACCAGAAGCGATCATCAAGACCCAACTCACCAACCCAAACTGATCTGTAGTCAATGCGGCTGGAAAAAGTAATACAGTATTGATTCCTCCCAGTATAATTCCAACATAACTGTATAAACTGGCAAGTATGCTTTGACGCTTTATTTCACTCATAAGTTTTCGACGGTTGCTCTTTGATGCTAAATTACTTCATTTGGTACTATTATTTTGAAAAAGCAACCTACTCGCATCTACTCGCAACCTTCCTATAGGAAGAAGGCACCTAGTATAAAAATATTTTGTTTTTCCAAGAAATCGGACTAATATTTTAAAAAAAAATTACACATAGCTTGTTCTAAAAACTCAATGTCCAATCTTACTAACGATAATTAGAAATAAATCATATAATCCTCAAAGATTTATAAATATTGTTATTTTTAGCGAAGAAATGAAATCGAACTGGCATAGTATTTTCCTTAAATACAATGTAGTTCGTAAACTAAACCTATAATTTTTATGTCAGATAATGCTTTAAATAGTCCCAACATAGTGCGTGAGGAAATGTTTGGTCATCCTAAAGGACTTTTCGTTTTATTTTTTACTGAAATGTGGGAGCGTTTCAGTTATTATGGAATGCGTGCCATTCTTGTTCTATATATGACCTCGCAAGTAGCTGATACGGCTCTTGGAGGATTGGGTTGGACAAATAAAGAAGCACTTGCTCTTTATGGTTGGTACACGATGCTGGTTTATGTTATGTCAATCCCTGGTGGAATTTTAGCAGATAAAATAGTTGGACAGAAAAAAGCCGTTATGATTGGTGGTTTGCTGCTCTGTTTTGGTCACGGCATTCTCGCCGTCAATGCAATGTGGGCTTTTTATGCAGGATTGTTCTTGATAATTCTTGGTGTTGGTGCCCTCAAACCGAATATTTCTACGATGGTTGGAGGCTTGTATAACGAAGGAGATATTCGACGGGACAAAGGTTTTACTATTTTCTATATGGGTATAAATATTGGTGCTTTTGTAGCTTCTTTATTGGTTGGATATATTGGTGAAACTTATGGCTGGCATTACGGATTTGGTTTAGCGGGTATAGGAATGGTGCTCGGTCAATTGCAATTTATGGCTGGACAAAAACACTTAGTAGGTGTTGGTGAATTTATTGGAAAATCTACTACAATTGATCCAGAAATTGCCAAAAAACCGTTGACACAAATTGAGAAAGATAGAGTTATAGTATTATTAATTTCCTTCCTGATTATCATCGTATTTTGGGGTGCCTTTGAGCAAGCTGGTGGTTTGATGAATCTTTACACCAAAGAAAAAGTCAATAGAATGATTGGTACAACTGAAATTCCTGCTTCCGTTTTCCAAGCATTGAATGCCTTGTTTATTATTCTGTTTGGGGTATTTGTTGCCAACTATTGGATCAAGCGGGGAAAGAAAGGTAAAGAAACATCCTCACTGTTTAAAATGGCAATTGGTACGATGATTATGGGATCTGGATTTTTTATGATGACTGGTGCTGCCGTTCAAACTGAAATGACAGAAGCTGGAACTGCTGGAATGTATTGGTTGGTTGGAGCATATTTCCTTCACACGATTGGAGAACTTTGTGTTTCGCCAGTTGCATTATCGTTTATTACAAAATTAGCACCCGTTAAATATGCCTCCATAATGATGGGAACCTATTTTGCTGCCTCTGGTTTAGGAAACAAATTAGCTGGTTTACTTGGTGAAGCTGCCCAAGATGCAGGAGAAAAAACGATCTTTACAGGTATTGCAATTTTCTGTATCTTTTTTGGTTTCTTACTAATCGTTTTCTTGAAAAAACTAAAAGCATTGACACACGGAGCAGAAGAAAATGAATCGTAAGTATAAGTTTTACTTGTGGTTAAATACCTAAGTGGTTTAGCACCAACTTATGTGGCTTATGTGGTTCTAAAAATCTAATGTGGCTTATGTGGTTTTAATTCATAAACACATCTATGGTTAAAAGTATGTTATCTTTGCAATATGGAATTAGGTACATTCAACGAACTAGAAATATTACGAGAAACCTCTGTAGGTTTGTATTTAGGAGACGAAGAAGGCAATGATGTCCTACTTCCTATAAAATACATTCCGAAACGAGGAGCGAATATTGGAGACATGATCAATGTCTTTCTATACAAAGACGGCGAAGAAAGGTTGATTGCTACCACCTTAAAGCCCAAAATTTTACTCAACGAATTTGCCATGTTAAGGGTGAACAGTGTCAATAAAATTGGTGCCTTTATGGACTGGGGATTGGAAAAAGACCTCTTGGTCCCTTTCAAAGAACAACCTAGAAAAATGTTGGCGGATAAATATTATACTGTTTTTATGTACTTAGATAAAAAAACAGATAGACTCGTTGCCTCTGCCAAAGTTTATAAGTTTTTGAATAATGAGCAACTAACTGTTGAGACAAATGAAGAAGTAGAAATTCTAATATGGGATCGAACTGATTTAGGTATAAATGTAATTGTAAATAACAAGCACAAAGGCCTTATTTATCACGACCAAATATTTGACGAGCTTTTACCTGGACAAAAACGCAAAGCATTTGTATCTAGAATTCGTCCCGACAATAAGCTAGATATTCGATTGGAAAAAACGGGTTACGCTCAAGTAGAGCCCAACGCTCAGAAAATTTTACGGAAATTACAAGCACAAGGTGGCAGTATGAAACTTACAGACAAAAGTTCGCCAGATGAAATTTCTTTCCAATTGCAAATGAGTAAAAAGACTTTCAAAAAAGCTTTAGGTGCGCTTTATAAACAGCGCTTGGTTAGATTGGAGAAGGATGGTGTTTATTTGGTGTAGAGGCCTTCGCCTTCGAGTGATTGGGTTTAGTAGTTTACTCTATGTCTTTTCTCTGTCGCTATTTTTCTTGGGCAAAGCTGTGTTTGGAGGTACCTCAGGCGACGGGCGAGGTACATTCAGTGATTGGGTTTAGTAGTTTACTCT